>CAZZXW010000375.1:0-3315 GCA_964658095.1 uncultured Parafilimonas sp.
TTTTATTTTATCTGCATGCTTTATTTTTAAACTTTTTATTACCGGCATACCCATTTCTTTTAATGCTGCTGCATTGCACTGTTGTTCATACTGGCCTTTCATAGGAATAACCATTAATTTTTTTTGCATGAATAAAGCTTCTGCAGGCGTTTCAAAACCAGCACCGCATAATACACCTTCTGCGGCCGCCATGCTATTAATAAAAGCTTCGTTGCTTATAGGATAAACAGAAATATCTTTTTGCTTAAACGGCTTTTTGTTGTGCTTAGAAAAAACCTGCCATTCTGTATTTTTAAATTGGCTAAGCACCTTAATAATTCTTTCATCATCATATGCAGGCAGGTAAACAGTGTAATACTTTTTATTTTGTACTTCAATATCACGTACTTCTTTTCTTATTACCGGTGTAAAAATGTTTTCGCCGTACATCTTAAAATGAAAACCATATTGTACGGTTGATGGAGCATAATTTTTTAAAACAGACCTGCCGGGCGGATCAATAACATTTGGTTGAGGTGCATTTTTGTTTAGCACTGCACATTGATGACTTAATGCAATGCACTGCTTATTTTTTATATAACAAGCCCATGCAGAAACAGGTTCAAAATCGTTTATAACAACATCATATTTTTCAACAGGCAAACTATATATTTCTTTCAACAGGCGTTTAAGATTTGCCTTTTTATAAGTATCTAAAAAATTAACGCCGCCTTTCTTCCCAAAAATAAAACTTAGTCCCTTTAGCTGGTAAGTTATAGAATGCGGTAGATTAATATCAGCCTGCGTTCCGCTTACTAAAATATCAAGATTGCCGTGTTGCTGAAGTATTGGAATGATGTCCCGAGCTCTGCTCAAATGCCCGTTGCCTGTGCCTTGTATTGCATACAAAATTTTCAGATAAATATTTTGAACGAAGCTATTGTGGTTTCATGATATTAAATTCCTGTAAAAGATTTTCAAACAATTGTTCGTTACTCAAATCAGGTTCTCCTTCTGTTTCTTCGATGGTATTATTAAATTCATCAGCGTTGTATTTATAAATTTTCCATTCACCATTTGTATATTCAAGCGCTGTTAAATTTTCTATCCAGTCTCCTGAATTAAGATAAATGATAGATCCTGCTTCATTAGAAATCGTACGGAATTCGGGCTGGTGAATATGGCCGCATACAACATAATCATAACCATTTGCAATGCCAATATCTGCTGCAGTTTGTTCAAAATCATTAATAAATTTTACAGCACTTTTTACACTGTCTTTTATCTTTTTTGAAAAAGATAATTTGCCCTTGTTAAAAACTTTTTCAGAAATAAAATTAGCAAAGCGGTTAATAAGGATGAGTGTATCATAACCAACAGCACCAAGTTTAGCAAGCCATTTTGAATGCTGCATGGTTACATCAAATACGTCCCCATGAAAAATCCATGCCTTCTTGTTTTCACCTATTTCCAAAACACACTTATTTACAATTCGCAGCGAGCCCATTTTAAAACCGGCGAACTTGCGCAGCATTTCATCATGATTACCGGTAATATAATATGTCTTGATTCCTTTACTTGCCCAGCTCATCAAATGCCGGACAACTTTCATGTGGCTTTTAGGAAAATAGTTTTTACTGAATTGCCATACATCTATAATATCACCGTTTAATACAACTGTTTTTGGTTTGATTGTTTTGAGATAATTAAGTAACTCTTTAGCGTGACAGCCATAAGTGCCAAGATGCACATCGGAAATTATAACAACATCAACTTTTCTTTTTGCTTTCTTCATCTAATCATTTTTATCTGAATGATGGATAAATACCGGAAAGTTTAAAAAGAAAAAGTTTAGAGATGAAGTTTGCAAAACGGTTACTTTTTGTATAAAAAAAACTTAGCATCCATAAAATTCGTAAACACATGTAACCTTAATATGAAGAGAATATTATGGCTGTGTTAAGATTAAATTTAAACCAAGAAAAACAGTGCAAAATATATAGCGTATTAAAATTTATAGGCAACGTTCATCATAAAGTTTGTTGGTTGTCCTGGCCATTTATATACATTATTGTAAGCACCTGTCCAGTAAACTTTGTTAGTGATATTTTCCCAGATTGCAGCAATTTTAAAACGCTGATGTGTGTATTGCAAACCCGCATTGAATATTACATAACCCGGTAATGTTATCGTTGGGTCAAGTGTGTTGCGCATGCTTACAGATGAATGCCCGGCTGAGATACCGAGGCCTTTCAAAAACCGGTTGTTAAAAGTATATTTTATATAGCTGCCGCTTGTGTTGCGTGGTGCGTTTTCTGCCAACGTACCTATTTGTGAAGCGATTTTACTTTTTATCACTTTACAATCAGAATAAGTATAAGTAAGATATACGCTAAGATTAGGTAAGATATTCCCTGTAGCTTCAATCTCAATTCCCTTTGACATATATTCTCCTTGCTGTACAAATAAATTAGGATTGCTGATGTTGTTTGCATTTACAGCCACATTATGAAGTGTAAGCTGGTAAAGTGCTACAGAAGCAGCCAGGTTATTATGAAAGAAATTTGCTTTGGCACCGGCTTCTAACAACTGGCTTATTACTGGTTTAAAAGGTGCATCAAAAACCTGCGTTGCCATTGAAGCTTCAAATGGATCAAAGCCTTTATTGTAGGTTCCATACAAACTAATATTTGGTTTTAAAGAATATACAATTCCAATTCTTGGCAAAAAAACTTTTGTTGCATCATCATCGTCGTCGCCAGAGCTGTCTGCAGCATCATCGTCATCTGCGCTATACAATTCTTCTCTTACACTTAATAAAAAATTCCATTTACCAATATTTACCTGATCCTGCAAATAAATGCCTTGTGTGCTATAAGCCTCAGCGTCCACATCAGATCCATCCTGGTCATAAGTTGATAACTGATAAGTATTTGTTTTTATTGATTGATATATTGGATTTTTTAAACTGAATGTGCCAACAATACCACTTCCTGTTCCAAACTTATCAGGCAATTCGTAATACTGTTGTGCAAGATTTGTTTCGCTGCTGATATAATCATATCCCAGCAAAACTTCATGACTTATTTTACCTGTATTTGCTTTATAGGTAAAATAATTTGTAAACGTGTTGGTGTGCGTTGGATAATTCCATTTTGAATAATATAAAGAAACAGAATCCGGCGTGATGTAATTATGCAAGCCATGCTCAGCTACATGCTGACTTGTAAAGTAATTAAGATAACCGCTGTTAAAGCTAAGCCTGCTATTAAATTTATAAGCGAATGTTGCATTTGAAACAATATCTGTTTCATGCAGGTAATCACCTTTTTGTAT
>CAZZXW010000376.1:0-3301 GCA_964658095.1 uncultured Parafilimonas sp.
TTTGATAATTGAGCCGCGTCATTACCAATAATAATACCTTCAGTTAACACAGTATCATCGCTATTATCTTCAGGCAACTTTCTACCAAAATATGTTGCTTTTAAAACCTGCAATGCATCGCTATCTGCAGCAATTGCTTTACAATGTTTAAAGGCTTCATTTAAAAAATGAACCGCATCAGGCTCAGCCTCTAAAGTGGCAACACTGTTTATTCCCCCAGGCACATATACCGCATCATAAAAAACAGATGCAGAAGTTAAAAACGTTTTTGAAACTGGCACAGGCGTATCATTCAAGCCTGATATAAACCCAAGCCGCGGTGCGATCACATCACATAAAGCACCTTGCGCATTTAAAGCATTTTTTACAGTTTCAATACTTTTTTCATTTACACCATCTGCAGCAAGTATGGCTATTTTACGTGTTTGAATACTATTATTTTTTGAAGAGAGAATTATACTTAATGCAACAGATTTATCAAGCGAACCTTCTTTTACTATTGATGTATATTTTTCAGGTTCTGCATCAGCAGGCACCGTTTGATTCAATGCTGTTTTTAATTCTTTAGGCACGTGCATGCCAATGTTATAAGCAACGCCGGCTGCCAATCCTTCATCAATCTGGGAAAGAAAGTATAGCATACGCTCTCTTATAAAAAGCATTTCTACTTTACCTAATTCAAAACTTAAGGCATCAAGAATATGATTTTTTTCAGGCTCAGTTTGACTATTGAAAAACAATTTTGCCTGGCTAAAGTGATCAAAGAAACTAGCACTTCTGTCTCTTACTTTTCTTGCATCAATTTTTTCAGCATAACTGCTAAAACCACCTTGTGTAGTACTTGCCTGGAAAGGGGAATTAGCAGACATTCCATTTGGACCATGTGCTGTTTTTCCTTTATTGATTTGCTGGCGCATGTAACCATCACGCTGGTTGTTATGTATAGGTGCTATAGGACGGTTAATCGGTATTTCATGAAAATTTGGACCGCCTAATCTTATCAATTGTGTGTCAGTGTATGAAAACAAACGGCCCTGTAATAATGGATCATTTGTAAAATCAATGCCGGGTACGACATGACCAATATGAAATGCAACCTGTTCTGTTTCTGCAAAGAAATTATCCGGGTTACGGTTTAATGTAAGTGTTCCTATTCTTCTTACAGGCACCAGTTCTTCAGGGATTAATTTAGTTGGATCGAGCAGATCAAAATCATATTTAAATTCATCTTCTTCCGGTACTATTTGCACTCCCAAATCCCATTGCGGAAAATCTCCATTTTCAATAGCTTCCCATAAATCTCGGCGATGATAATCAGGATCTTTACCAGAAATATTTTGCGCTTCATCCCAAGCTACGGAATGTATGCCAAGCAAAGGCTTCCAGTGAAATTTTACAAACACTGATTTGCCTTCTGCATTTACCAACCTGAATGTGTGTACACCAAAGCCTTCCATCATCCTATAACTTCGTGGTATAGCACGATCACTCATTACCCACATAATCATGTGTGCAGATTCAGGTGTATTTGAAATAAAATCCCAGAATGTATCATGTGCTGAAGCTGCCTGCGGAATTTCATTATGAGGCTCGGGTTTAACTGCATGAATCAGGTCAGGAAACTTAATAGAATCCTGAATAAAGAAGACAGGGATGTTATTACCGACTAAATCAAAATTACCTTCTTCAGTATAAAATTTTACTGCAAAACCGCGTACATCACGTGCAAGATCTGTTGAACCTCTTGAACCTGCAACAGTAGAGAACCGAACAAATACTGGTGTTTCTCTTGATGTATCAGTTAATAAACCTGCTTTAGTAAATTCACTTAAATCTTCATTTAATTTAAACACACCATGCGCCGCGGAACCACGTGCATGCACAACTCTTTCTGGTATACGCTCATGATCAAAATGTGTAATTTTTTCACGCAGTATAAAATCTTCTAAAAGGCTTGGCCCACGTTCACCTGCCTTCAGCGAATTCTGATCATCGCTTATGCGAAGACCCTGATTGGTTGTTATAAATTGTCCAGTTGAATCTTCAGTGTTTGGCTGCAGATCATCAACTTTTTTATTTTCTTCTTTTGTATTTTTTGAATCGGTTGGCATGCTTGTTTATTTATGCCGTAACCCATTTTTTTGATTACAGCTTAATTAATATTATTCAGCTTCAGTATTATTGATAGTGATGTCTTCATCAGCAATACCTGCTAATGTTTCATCAGCCGTTTGTTCTTCTGTAAGTGTTTCTGCTAAAATCTTTCCCGCATCTGCTAAGCCAAGTTTTTTAGCCAAGTTGCTTAACCCTGTATACGCAGATATTTCGTAATGCTCTACTTTCCGAGAAGCCATTATAATACCTAAATCCCTTGCCGGTGTTCCGGTATCCGTATTTTCTATAACGCCTTCACCTTCTTTGGTTAGCCCTTCCATAGCATCACATTTTTTTGCTTGTGGCTTTTTACCCAGTAATTCAAACACCTGTTCTAACCTTGTAACATGGGTTTTTGTTTCTTCAAGATGTTTTTCAATAGCAGTTTGAAGCGAACTTGAAGAAGCTGCCTTAATCATTTTGGGTAATGCTTTTACCAAATGATTTTCTGCCCAATACAAATCTTTTATAGAATCTGTAAAAAGTTTAAGCAAGCCATCTTCCGGGTCGAGTGATTGAGCATTCATATCAGCATCCTCAGTGGGCTGATATTTTGAATCGTTATCTTCTGATGGTGTTAATGTATCAGCGTCTGTTGTAGAATAGGAAGCCGGTGTTTTATTTTCTTGTTTTGATGCTTTCTTTGAAGCGGATGTTTTAGCCATAGATTATGTTTATTATATTTTTGAATACGATTAGCAACATTGATGTACAAATGTTATGCTACAATCAACTTTTTGATATTACCACATTATAACTGCCGGTTTCAATATGAAGCCATCAAAATAATATAACATAACAATTAACTCGCTTACTGAACATTTGAGTTTAGTTTGTGTTGATAACACAGAAATAATTATATGACTAATCCAAAAACAATTGTAATAGCTGGAAAAAGCAATCATCCGTTAACAGTTAACCGCCTGGGTTATGGAACTATGCGGTTAACAGGTGAAGGTATTTATGGCGAGCCTCCAAGAAGAGATGAAGCGCTGGAAATTTTAAGACAAACGGTTACGCATGGTGTTAATTTTTTAGATACTGCAGATTATTATGGTGAAGATGTTACCAATCGTTTAATTGCCGAAGCATTGTATCCTTATAATGATGACCTCGTAATTTGTACGAAAGTAGGCGGCGCACGTAA
>CAZZXW010000377.1:0-3277 GCA_964658095.1 uncultured Parafilimonas sp.
TTCCATGTAATATTATTAAATAATTTAAATAATTAACGTTTAGAAAATTGAAAACTGCGGCGTGCTTTTTTGTGACCGAACTTCTTACGTTCAACACCACGTGGGTCACGTTTTAATAAACCTGCTGCTTTTAATACCGGGCGATAGTCAGGATTTATTTCAAGCAGTACACGTGCTATACCAAGTTTGGCTGCTTCGGCCTGGCCTTTTACACCGCCGCCGGTTGCATTAATTACCACATCAAACTTATCAAGTGATTCAATCGTTTTTAATGGGGACTCAACCTGGTTTTGTAAATATTCCAATGCGAAATAAGTTTTATAATCTTTATCGTTTACAGTTATCTTACCGTTGCCTTTATTAATAAAGACGCGTGTTACTGCTTCTTTACGGCGGCCAACTGCATTTTTTTGTTTTTCCATTTATCTAAAGAATTATAATTTAAAATGTAAGTTGTTTAGGTTGTTGAGCTGTATGCGGATGTTGTGAACCTGCATAAACAAATAATTTTTTAAACATCTTTCTGCCGAGGCGATTTTTTGGTAACATACCTTTTATTGCACGTTCAACCACTGCTTCGGGCCTGCGTTTAAGAAGATCTTTTGCTGCTTCTTCTTTTAAGCCACCAGGATAACCACTGAAATTCTGATAAAGTTTTTCTTCCATTTTATTGCCTGTAAACTTTACCTTATCAGCATTGATTACAATAACATAATCGCCACAATCTACATGAGGTGTATAGTAAGCTTTATTTTTGCCGCGCAAAATAGCAGCAATTCTTGAACACACACGACCAACGGTTTGATTGGTGCCGTCAACAACATACCAGTTATGTTGTACGGTAGCCTCGTTCGCATGTTTGGTTGTAAAATGTAATTTGCTCATTCTTTTATTTTTTGATTAATGCCCGCCATCCCGGACATAATTTTTGGAGCGCAAAGATGCATGTTAATATCAGAATAAACAATTGTTTTAGCAGTTATTTTTTATCGAAGCTTTATAAACAGTTGATTTTTAATAAAATTTTTGATTGATTTACAAATCTCCTAATTGTGGCCTGAACAAAATCTCCTCAACACAGGCTTGAGGCGAAAGCATTGAAGCAGCATACACCATAGTAGCTATATCTTCCGGTTGCATAATACGTTCAGGTTTTACATCTGTGCTGCTCCAGCTATCTGTATAAACTGCACCTGGAATTATTGCGGTAACTTTTATGTTATACTGTTTCATTTCTTCACGCAGGTTTTTTGTTAAGCCAAGCAATGCCCACTTGCTTAAACTATAACTTCCACCATTGGGATAAGCTTCTATTGATGCAGTTGAACACATATTGAAAATATGGCCGTTTCTTGCTTCCATCATTTTTGGCAGCACCGATCTTGTAAGGTGATAAGCACTGTAAAGATTACTTTCCATCATTTTTTCCAGCGTGCCTTCTTTCTCTTCGTGAATGCTGCCCGGCAAAAAACTACCCGCATTGTTTACTAAGATATCTGGTACACCAAACATCAAACAATATTTTCCAAACTCGATTGTATTTTCTTTTTTACTGATGTCTGTTGTCATCATCTCTACTTTACAATTCGCATTTTTTTGCAAAAGATGTTGCTTTGTTTCAAACAAGGCATCTTCGTTTCTTGCACATATAAAAAGATGATGGCCGGCTTCAGCATATTTTTCTGCGATGGCTTTTCCCAATCCTTTTGAAGCACCGGTTATAATTACGTTCATTAATTTATTTTTTGATGAGTAGCTTGCAAACTTTTTAGCCGCAAAGAAAACATAATCTCAAGCTGTAACAATTATGCGATACAAACATTTATTTTTTGATCTTGACCATACGCTTTGGGATTTTGAAGCCAATGCAAAAGAAACATTGCAACAGCTTTGTACTGTAAATAAGTTAGAAGAAATTGGTGTGAATGATTTTGAGTTTTTCTTTAAACAATATTGCATTCATAATAATGAGTTGTGGAAACGTTATACAAACGGAACCATCAGGCAGGAAGAACTGCGCTGGAAACGCATGTGGCTTACGTTGCTTGATTTTAAAATTGCGGATGAAGAACTATCAAAAAAATTATCTGTTCAGTTTTTAGATGAATTGCCAAATCGAAAGAATTTATTTCCTTACACAATTGAAATATTAAATTATCTTATCAATAAAAATTATGTATTGCATCTTATAACAAATGGTTTTGATGAAGTGCAACAAAGCAAATTATCAAACAGTAATCTTACAAAATATTTCAAAGAGGTTATTACGTCTGAAAAAGCAAACAGCCTCAAACCAAACAAAGAAATTTTTGAATTTGCACTTAACATAAGCGGCGCAGCCTTAAAGGAAAGTATAATGATTGGTGATAATATTGATGCTGACATTAAAGGCGCTATGAATACCGGATTAGATACTGTTTTTGTAAATCACCTGCGTGTTGAAACAGATGTAAGGCCGACTTATATCATTAATCATTTAAAAGAGTTGGAAGAAATCTTTTAATCTATAATTTAAATTTTATAAACTAATGTTATTGCTATTGTAATGTGACCGAAAACGAGCCATTGGTTATGGTATGCACTACCTTGTTTTCATCAACTGCCGTTCCGCTAAAAGTGCCCTGCAATAACTTTGTAGATGCATCGTACGAAGTGATAACAATAGTTACGGATGTCGAAGTATTCGTAAAATCCGCTTCAAATAACGTAACCCCATTTAAATTGTCGTTTACAAGAAAAAAAACAGGATTTGTAGTGCTTGTTGTAACATAAGTTCCGGGTGCGGGTGTAGCACTTGGAATATTTATATAAAATCCAAAAACTGTATCATCATCACTGGTTGAATCCGGTGAGCCAACAGCTAATAAGTGGCCGCCTGCTGTATCCTTCACAAAACCAGCTATTGAACTGCTATGATATAAAAAACCACCAGATGTAAATTGCCAACCATTACCAGCATCCGGATCTCCGCTTCCAACAGTATCAATGCCTGTACCACCGCTATGAATGCCTGTGCCAGTGCTATCCTGCACATTAACCTGAAACGTACAAAACGAGCTGTCAAAGCCTACTGTAAATAATGTACTGTTTGGAAGAATAGGTGTACCAATTGGTTTAAGCCGTATAATATTCAACCCTGTGGTAGTAAAAAAACCTGAATCAGCAAATTCAAAACCGTTCTGCAAATTTGTTGAAATACTGTAAGAACCGGTTTTAATAACGTTAACCTGTATCTCAACAAAAGCCGTATCGCCACCTGGCGTTATGCCATCATAAA
>CAZZXW010000378.1:0-3276 GCA_964658095.1 uncultured Parafilimonas sp.
ATCAGTATATAAAACTTCTATGCCATCTTCAATTACAAACCAGTTATCATAATTTACGATTGTAAATAAAGGCAAAGCCTGTTGTACATGGCTTACATCATATAAAACGTCAAATGGTTCAAGGCCTTTTTTTGCTCTTTTTTTATTAGTGAATTTTATATCGTCTCGTTGAATTTCGGCACTGTCCATCAGCAATACTTTTGCAAGGTCTGCTGTTGCCGGTGTACAAAAGATCTTTCCTTTAAAACCTTCTTTTACAAGCTTTGGAATAAGCCCGCAATGATCAATGTGTGCATGAGATAACAATAAATAATTGATTGTTGCAGCATCAAAACCAAAGCTGTTGTTTAAAGAAAATGTTTCATTGCCCAAACCCTGGAATATGCCACAATCAAGTAAAATTTTCTTATTGTTGCTTAAAGTGATCAGATGTTTTGAACCTGTAACCGTTCTTGCGGCACCATGAAAAGCAATCTTCATAAATTATTTTGAGTGATGGAATAAAGATAAAAGCGCAGCCTTCATCAACCTGTTTTTTTTGCTTTTACTCTGTCGGCTGCTTATCATACTTTAATCCGATAAAATTAAAATCTTTCACCGCAGCTTTCTCATTCAAATCAAACTGCAACAAGCTTTTGCCATACCATTTGTGTTCAAACTTTCCCTGGAAGGTATCATAATTCCAATGGCTTAAATCCACATTTACATTGTTTGGAAATTTTAATAACAAAGAATCGCCCTGCTGTACAATTTCAGCATCGCCATAAATCTGGTTGGAATATTTGCCTGTATAAGATTTTAATGCAAGTGAAGGCTTTGTATTCAATACTCTTGCTGAATCATCTTTAGCATCTGCTTTTATACCAACTGAATCAAGGCCAACATACATCTTATAAAAATCTTTGCTCCAGTCATTGCTGTCATCATTCAAAACAAACAAATCAAATGCTTTATACATAAGTGCATGCCGCAGTTCTGTATGATCCATGTTTGCAAAAATGTAAATACCAAAATGTTCATCTGGTATCAATCCAATTATTGCTACAGCGCCATCAAGGCTGCCGGTATGAAACTCTACCATCTTGCCTTTGTAATCTTCCTGGAACCAGCCAAGCCCGTATGTTTTCCAGTGCGGCTTTGTTAGCTTTTGCGTTGGATAAAATTCAGCATCGGTTACTATTGATTGAGGCTTAAATAATGCAGCGTACGTTCCGGGCTTGAGCAAACGCTTGCCGTTGATCTTTGTGCTGTCAAGCATAAATGCAACCCACTTGCTTATATCATTGGCACAACTCCAAACACCACCTGCCGCATCAACCGTTTTGCTGTCAATAAACGGTATAGTTTCCACCACGCTGTCATTATACATGTAATGTGGTGTGATGTGATTATCATAAACAAGCGATTGTTTATAGTTAGGAAATGTATGATTCATTCCAAGTTGCGTAAACAAACTGTCTTTTATAAATTTCTCCCATGTTATACCGGAAACCTTATGAATCACTTCACCGGCAACCATGTACATTAAATTCTGGTACTCAAAAGATGAACGGAAAGAATAGGACGGTTGTATATAACGCATCTGGTGAACGATGGTATCCATGCTGTAATCAAACACCCAAAGCAAATCCGCATTGCCAAGGCCGGTGTTATGTGTGAACAGGTCTTTAACCGTCATCTCGCTGTTAGCGTAATTATCATACAGCTTAAGTTCAGGATAGATGTCGCTTACTTTATCTGTCCATTTAATTTTGCCTGCATCAACTAACATACCCATACAAACTGCTGTCATGGCTTTTGTGGTAGATGCACAAATGGAAAGCGTAGAATCAGTAAACGGTGCATGTGTAGTTATATCTTTTACACCATATCCTTTTTTAAAAATGATGTTGCCATTCTTTACAACAGTTACAGCAATACCCGGCGTCTTCCACAGGTTCATGGCATTTTGAATGTAAGTATCAAAATGTTCTGTTGTTTTTGTTTTTTGATATGAAGTGTTTTGTGCAGATGCAAATGCGCATATTAATAGACTAATGATGCAAACAGGTAACTTTCTCATAATTATAGATTGGGGCTACAAGATAATATAAAGAATAATTGACTGGTAATATTACCACGTTGCTCTTGCACTTGGGCTTACAGCCAGATCAGAAAAATCTTTTGAAAGATATTTATAATAAGCGGTGATGGCAATCATAGCAGCATTATCAGTACAATATTCAAAAGCAGGTATAAATGTTTGCCAGTTATACTTTGCACCATATTCTTTCAACGCATGCCGCAAGCCACTGTTGGCACTTACACCACCTGCAATACAAACCTGTTTAATGTTTGTTTGGTCAGATGCTTTCTTAAGCTTTTTCATTAAAATATTAATGATAGTAAACTGAATTGATGCACACAGGTCATTCCTATTTTTTTGAATGAAGTGTGCATCTTTCTTCACTTCATCATTTAGAAAATATAACACCGAAGTTTTTAAACCACTGAAAGAAAAGTTTAAACCCGCAATCTGTGGTTCAGCAAATTTGAAAGCTTTCGCGTTGCCTTGCTGTGCATATTTATCAATCAACGGACCGCCGGGATAAGGCAAGCCCAGCATCTTCGCTGTTTTATCAAATGCTTCACCGGCTGCATCATCTAACGTTTCACCAATGATCTCTAATTGCAATGGCGAATGCGCTACTACAATTTGTGTATGGCCGCCGCTTACGGTTAAGCATAAAAAAGGAAATGCTGGCTTTGGCTCTGCAATAAGATTTGCTAATACATGTGCCTGCATGTGATGCACGGCGATCAAAGGGTTATTTAATGACAGCGCCAATGATTTTGCAAATTGTGCACCCACCAGCAAGCTGCCGATTAAACCGGGTGATTGTGTGAATGCGATGGCATCAATGTCGTGTATCGTGAATTGTGCATCATGAATTTGTGAAGCGGCTTTATGTATAGCAGCATCAACAACAGGAACAATGTTCTGCATATGAGCACGGCTGGCAAGTTCAGGCACAACGCCGCCGTATTGTTCATGTACGGTTTGATTAGCCGTAACGTTTGATAATATTTTTCCAGCAGCACAAACTGCGGCTGAGGTTTCATCGCAGGAAGATTCTATTGCAAGAATATGTATCATAGAATCGTTCAAAATTATTCTACAAAACATTAACCGCTTATAATTTGCAGTTATAGTTATTTAGTTGTTTAAGTATTGAAACCTATGTAAGAGGTATATTATATCCCTGTTTGGTACGGCTCAAATACCTGTAAAGGTTA
>CAZZXW010000379.1:0-3272 GCA_964658095.1 uncultured Parafilimonas sp.
CCGATCTCAGTGGCACCATTACCTACTGTTACCTGGCTTGATGCAGTGCAAATGGTGCCCTGGCCAATTGCAATCACGTTATAAAAGCCAGTACCACTTACATCAGTATTGGCGCCTACAAATACATTATTATAACCATTGTCATAACTATCACCTGCCTCAAAACCTACAGCAGTGTTATACTCTGCGCCGGTTGTAGCTTCAAGCGCATAAAAGCCTAAGCCTGTATTATAACTTCCGGTATTATTAAACAAGGCGTATGAACCGGTAGCAGTATTATTAAAACCTGTTGAATTGTAATACATAGCATCTGCACCTAATGCAGTATTATAGTTGGCAGATGTGTTGCGCACCAATGCTGAAACACCAAAGGCTGTATTATAATCTCCATCAGTATTTGCGTTTAAGGATGCATAACCACTTGCTGTATTATAATACCCTGTATTGCTGAATAAAGAGCCTTTACCAACCGCAGTGTTTTCCCAGCCGCTTACATTGCTGTATAAAGATTGATCACCAATTGCTGTGTTGTAAGAACCGGAAGTAATTGAATAAAGTGCATTGGCACCGGCAGCAGTGTTGTAAGCGCCACCATTAAGAGATTTGCCGGCATCGGTACCAAAAAAATTATTTTCTGAACCCGGATTGCTGAGAAACTTATGATTGTATAAATAGAATATGCCGCCCAGGTAAAAATTTTTCCATGCATAGGATGATGAACCTAAACTTACGTTGTCATTAATACCTGGCGTAAGGCTGTGATTTATTTTAGTGGTTGATGCAAGATTGGATAAACTGGTATTAGCTTGGGTAAAACTTTTAAGACTGATGGATAACAAAAGAATAAAAGCTAAATAAAATTTTGATTTCATAAAGTTGTTTTTATAGTTATTTATAAATGAAAAGTATTTGAGCAATTTATTTTGATGACATCATTTGTTTTGAATCTATCATCTTTCCATCAACATATAAAGTATAATAATAAGCGCCTGAAGCGAGTGTTGCTGCATCAACATTTACATTCCCTTTGCCTTTTGTGTTTAAACTGATTTGTTTTAATGTAGTTCCTTTGCTGTCACTAATAATTATTTTGGCGGATGAGTATGTTTGCGGTAATACATAACCAATACTTGTTGAACTACTGAAAGGATTTGGGGTGTTTTGTTGAAGAGAAGCTGATGAAACAGCTGACTGCAGACTGTTGACAGACGAAACAATCATAGATTTAAGTTCATTGATTTGATTCTGAAGAGAATTGACTACAGATTTAAGTGAATCGTTTTGTTTGCTTAATTCTTGTTCACCTTTTACAAGCGGCACAACAAATTCAGCATAACGTAATCCATATACATCCTTATCATTTTTTGCAGCGTCAACACCACTAAAATCGTAGTTTAAACTCTTTGCAGCTTTTTCAACATCCTGAGCAATAAAACCGGTATGAACAATTTTTTCTTTAGCTGATAAAGCATTGGTCATTGCCGTTTTTGCTTTATCATCTATTTGTTTATCCTGTTTTTGATTTTGATGTAAAAAATTATCAAGGCCTGTTGCATCTAATGTATAAGTAACCGGTTGCAGCTTATTAATAAACGTAAGCCCCGGAACATTTAGCTGTATATTTTTTTTGAATCGGCCATCACTTATATTGCTCCAATTTGCATAAGCTCTATAAGAAGTAGTAGCACTGTTTCCCATTGTTACCTGGCTTACATCAGTGCAAACTGTTCCCTGGCCGATAGCAATATCATTATAATAACCTGCGCCATTTACATCAACATTAGCGCCAATAAAAACATTATTGTAACCGTTATCATATAAAGATCCTGCTTCAGATCCTACAGCAGTATTAAAATCTGATGCGATTGTTTTAGTCAGCGCATCAACACCAACCGCTGTGTTGTGATTTCCTGAAATGTTTGCAGTCAAGGCATTTAATCCTGTCGCAGTGTTATCGATTCCTGAAGTAGTATAATATAAAGCCGATGCGCCAATTGCAGTGTTGTTATAACCAGAATTATTTTTATATAATGCATATGCCCCGGTTGCTGTATTGTAAGAATTGGTGTTATTAAGCAACGCATAAAATCCGTTTGCCGTATTATAATTTCCGGCAACACTATAACCTAATGCATAAAATCCGCTTGATGTATTATAACTGCCCATGGTATTGTAAGACAGCGCACCATTTCCTGCTGCAGTATTACTATTGCCGCTTGTATTTGAATACAAAGCGTACACACCTGCACCTGTATTATTTACACCGGAAGTAATTGATTTGCCCGCATCAGTACCAATAAAATTATTGCCCGAGCCGGAGTTGTTTATGAACCGGTGATTATCTACATACAAGCCGTTGGTTAAATAAAGATTACGCCACCCAATTGTGCTGGTGCCTAAACTAAGGCTGTTGGTAGTGCCGGGTGTTAGGCTGTGATTAATTTTTGTAGCTGAAGCAAGATTAGATAAGCTTGTATTTGCACTCTGAGCTGATGTATTAAACGTTATAAGCAGAGCAACTGATAAAACAATTAATGAGGAGAATAACTTTTTCATGATACGTAGTTTATAAAGTGAAGTATAAAACTATACACGTATCAAAAGTTTATCAAGCAACACAGATTTAATGGCGATAGTTATTTATTTTCTGGCGGAAAAGAAATGAAAATTGGCAAACCTATTGGTGCTTATAATGCTTCAAGCCGTTTTAAAAATTCTTCTTTTTTTCTGCGGGATACATCAACGGTGGTTCCATCACTCATTGTAACTGTGCCACCTTCACCTCTTGAATAATTTTTTACATGATGCAGGTTGATGAGATGTGAATTGTGTACGCGGATAAAATCATAATCATTTAAAAGCTCTTCATATTCTTTAAGCGTTTTGGTGACAAGCATTTTATTTTTTGAAGTAAGATAGAAGTTGGTATAGTTTACTTCAGCCTGGCAGCGGATGATTTCTTTTACCGGATAAACATTTAATCCATGTGACGTTGGCAACGTAATTTTTTTCTGATCGTTCTGAAAGTGTTTAAGGTTATGGAACAAAGCATCAAACTGTTGCGATGATTGTTTTTTATTTTGTTTTTGCTGATAATGATTAATAGCTTCTGCGAGATCATCTTTACTAAAAGGTTTCAATAAATAATCTAAAGCAGAAAACTTTATGGCTTGAATGGCATACTTATCATAACCTGTTGTAAAAATTATTTCAAAATCAATGTTGCTCAATTGCTGCAACATATCAAAAACTTTTTCATTACCTAATTCCAC
>CAZZXW010000380.1:0-3259 GCA_964658095.1 uncultured Parafilimonas sp.
AAAGATTCAGTGTCTATATTTATTCATTGCCCGTCGGTGGCGTTAAAAGAGGTTAAATTATCATGGAAAATACCTGTGCAAAAAACTACGATTGTTACAGGTGATGCCTGGGAAAGAACCTATGGCGATGTAAGCTGGCAGGCCATCAACACAACAAAAAAGTTACCCTGGTATTGTATAGAACATGATGAAGAAAGCACCGTTTGCTTTGGTGTAAAAACGGGTAGCAGTGCTATATGTTACTGGCAGGTGGCTGATAATAATCTTGAGCTGAACCTTGATGTAAGAACCGGTGGCAATGGCGTGCAGCTGGGTACAAGAATGTTGAATGCGGCTGAAATTGTAACCACAAAAAATGAAAGCAAAGAAAATGTGTTTGCTACAGTAAGGCGTTTCTGCGGCAGCCTTTGTGCGGCACTGCGTTTGCCCAAACAACCGGTGTATGGTATTAACGACTGGTATTTTGCATATGGCAATAATTCAGCAGACCTTATTTTACAACATACCGCTTTGCTGGCGCCGCTGGCAACAAATAATAACAACAAACCATTTTCTATAATTGATGATGGCTGGTCAACCGGCGCTGATTATACAAAGCCAAATAACAAGTTTCCCAGCATACCTAAGCTGACTGATGATATAAAGAAGTTAGGCATGCGACCTGGCTTATGGACAAGGCCTTTATTGGCTAAGCCAGGTGTGAATAAGAACCTGCTTGCACCTGGTTTTCAAAATGATAATAAAGATGACGGTGGTACGCTTGACCCGACAATTGATGAGAATATTCAATATATAAAAAGCCTTTTTACATTGTATAAACAATGGGGTTTTGAAATGGTAAAACATGATTATACCACGTTTGATATTTTCAGCAAATGGGGTTTTCAAATGACGGATGGCATGACAGAAGAAGGGTGGCAATTCAATGATAATTCAAGAACCAATGCAGAAATCATTTTAGACTTATATCGGGCTATACGTGATGCTGCCGGTGATACATACATTATAGGTTGCAATACTATCGGGCATTTGTCTGCCGGCGTATTTGAGCTGAATCGTATTGGTGATGATACCAGCGGCAAAGAATGGGAACGTACAAGAAAGATGGGTGTAAATACAATGGGTTTCAGAATGGTGCAGCATAAAAATTTTTATGCAGTTGACGGTGATTGCGTGGGCTTAACAACCGCCATTCCATGGAGTAAGAACAAGCAATGGATGCAGTTGCTGGCGCAAAGCTCGGCGCCTTTATTTATATCGGCGCAGCCTGATGCTGTTGGTGAAGAACAAAAGCAATTCATTAAACAATGTTTTGATAATGCATCCAGGCAACAACCTATTGGTGAACCGCTTGACTGGCTTACCAATCCATTTCCTGCAAAATGGAAATTAGATGATGCAGTCGTTGACTTTGACTGGAGTTAAATAAAAAGCTACTGCTACTAAAAGCCAAATTGCCTTTATATCACGAAAATTGCACCTAAACGCTTAATAAATTAGCCGTTTCATCATTGTACCAACATCGTACCTTTAAGCCATCTTCAACCCACCGATACTTAATACCGGTAAAAGTCAGCCATACCAAACTGTCAGCATAGAAATCCATTCATCAGATGAAATAATATCAAAATAATTTCACTGTTTAATTAAACTTTCATTTAACCAAATCTCAAACAAAATTTGTAAATTGTGAGTCATGGACACAGAGCAGGTAGTTACACCGGAAATTGTATTACCTAAATACAATTTAACAGAGGAGCAGGAAAAGAAATTGATCTTAAGGCAATACCGTTGCCTGTTAAAATTATTGCGCCCGAAGCTTAAAAAAGATGATGAAGAACTGATACGCCGTGCTTTTGAAATTGCCGTTGACGCACATAAAACTATGCGCCGCAAAAGCGGTGAACCTTACATTATACATCCTATTGCTGTAGCTATGATTTGCGTTGAAGAAATTGGCCTTGGCGTTCGTTCAACCATCTGTTCTTTGTTACACGATACGGTTGAAGATACAGACATAACGCTGGAAGATGTGGAGCGTGAATTTGGTATTGAGATAGCAAGAATTGTTGATGGCTTAACCAAGATATCCAATGTAATTGATACCAACAGCAGCCAACAGGCAGAGAATTTTAAAAAGATTTTATTAACGCTTACAGATGATCCGCGTGTAATATTAATAAAGCTTGCAGACAGGTTGCATAACATGCGCACACTGGATTATATGAAGCCTGAAAAGCAATTGAAAATTGCCAGCGAAACCATTTGGGTGTATGCACCGCTGGCACATCGTATGGGTTTGTATAATATAAAGACTGAGTTGGAAGATCTTTCGATGAAATATTTGGAGCCGCAGGCTTATAAAGATATTGCACGCAAGCTTTCAGAAACCAAAAGAGAACGCAGCAGGTACATCAACGAATTCATTAAACCAATAAAAGAAAAGCTAAAGAAAACAGGTTTGCAGTTTGATATTTATGGAAGGCCAAAAAGTATACATTCCATCTGGAATAAAATGAAAAAGAAAGGCGTTGATTTTGATGAAGTGTATGACCTGTTTGCCATCCGCATCATCGTGTATTCATCGCCTGAAAAAGAAAAAGAAGATTGCTGGAAAGTATATTCATTAATAACGGATGAATACATGCCTTCACCTGAACGTTTGCGTGACTGGTTAAGCAATCCAAAGAATAATGGTTATGAAGCTTTGCATACAACAGTAATGGGGCCGCAGGGAAGATGGGTAGAAGTGCAAATTCGCACCAACCGTATGAATGAGATTGCAGAGAAAGGTTTGGCAGCGCATTACAAGTATAAAGAAGGCAGCACTGAAGAAGACCGTTTTGATAAATGGTTTGCGCAAATACGTGAAGTGATCAGCAGCCAGGATACAGACAGTGTTGACTTTTTGCAGGATTTTAAAACGAGTTTTCTTGCGGAGGAAATATATATTTATACACCTAAAGGCGATGTAAAAATGTTGCCGGTTAACAGTACCGGGCTTGATTTTGCTTTTGCCATCCACTCTGCTATTGGCTGCAGATGCATTGGTGTAAAAGTGAATCATAAACTGGTGCCGATCAGCACCAAGCTGCGCAGCGGAGACCAGGTTGAAATTATTACGAGCAGCAAGCAAAAACCTTCTGATGCATGGCTACAGTTTGTAGTTACTGCTAAAGCAAAAGCCAAGATCAAAGATTCACTCAAAGAAGAAAAAAGAAAGATTGCTGAAGATGGAAAAGTGATACTGCAAAAAAAA
>CAZZXW010000381.1:0-3242 GCA_964658095.1 uncultured Parafilimonas sp.
TGTTGAAAGAAAAACTGGAAACATTAAAAGGTAACCCGCTGGTTACACGTTCATTTATGTACCTGGATATAATTGGCTGGCTTGAAAGTAAGATTGAAAACGTACCGGTGCAACAAATAATACGAAGCAAGTATCTTGTTTCAAAAAAGAACCGTATGCCGGCTCCTAATTTAAACCTACAATAAAGCTGTTATTTTTTTGTACGCCTTTATCAAAAATATTTTTCAAGCGCTTGTTTGCATAAATTATGTCATGCTTCTCCAGGTCAAACACCTGGTTGCAGGTTGCAAAAGTTTCAAATGATTCAAGATATGGAAACAACGTTTTAATACATTCTACTTCACGGTTCACCTTTTCATCATCAACGCTATCTTTTTTTATGGTTATAATTAGTTCTCTTTCCATGGCTGTGTTTGTTAATAAAGATATTATACTTTACTCAATAATAATTCCGGTTTTTTTAACAATGAATAAATGGCAGAACAAAATTAAAAACTTAAAACATTATCCGCATTTTGGGAAATAATATTTACAAACCAATAATAACAAATTCTGTACGTCGGTTAAGTGCTTTGCCTTCTTCTGTTGAATTATCTGCAACAGGGTTTGCCTTGCCAAAACCTTTATAGCTTAAGCGTTTAGCATCTATATTTTTACTTATTAGAAAATCAACCACTGCTTTAGACCTGTTTTCTGAAAGCCTGATATTATCTGCATCATTGCCCACATTATCGGTATAACCGTTTATCTGAATTTTTGCAGACGGATTGTCGTTCATCAACTGAACAAGCTTATTTAATTCAATCATGCTTACTGCTTCAAGTTGAAAAGAATTGGTCGCAAACTGGATGTTTTTTAAACGTACGGTTGCATTTAATTCAACAGGCTGCAGCGCAATATTTTTTTCATAAGTACTGTCTGATGATTTATCTGCAAGGTTAAAAACATCACTATAAAATAAATAACCTTTCCTGTTTACTGTAAACGTATAATTTTTATTTACAGGCAGCGTGATAAAATAAAATCCTGTTTCATCTGTTTGCACTTTTGATAAAAGTTGCTGGCTGCTATCAACACTTAATTCAACAGCGCAGGGTAAACCTTTTTGTGTTTTTGCATCGGTTACATAACCTTTTACATACAATGTTTTTGTTGGCCGCACATCGGGGTTCAGAGTAAATTTATATAAGTCAAGATAACCTTTTGTATCTGCACGATCACTCGAGTAATAAGCAGTTATTCCATCAGATGCTACAAACAAACTTCCATCGTCTGAAATTGTGTTCACAGGATAACCAAGATTTTCCGGTTTGCTCCATGTTGAATCACTTGTTTTTTTTATTACATAATTATCCATGCCGCCATAACCGGGCAAGCCATTGGATGTATAATATAATGTTTGATTATCTGCATGAATAAACGGCGCTAATTCATCGCCAGCCGTATTAATGCCAGGGCCCATATTTTCTGCAGGCGACCATTTACCATTTGCCATACGATGACTTACATACAAATCTTTTCCGCCGTAACCACCAGGCCTGTTACTGCTGAAATATAAAGCATTTTTATCTGGACTTAAGGATGGTGAGCTTTCCCAAAATTCAGTATTGATGTTTGCGCCAAGGTTAAGAGGTTCGCTCCATCCTGTTGGTGTGTTGTATGAAATATAAAGATCAAAATCGCCAAAGCCTTTGCCATTAAAATTACCTGCAAACAAAAGCCAGTCGCCATCCTGTGAAATATTGATGCCACCTTTTGATGGCTCAAGATTTATATCACCTTTTATTATTTCTGCCTTTGAATAACCGATTGGCGTAAGCTTACTTTCTACAAAATCTTCGCGTATGCCTTCGCCTCTTCTTGTAAAAACAAGAATGCTGTCATCAATAGTAAATGATGGATAATATTCTGAAGTTGGCGAGTTAATGCTATCACCTAAATTAACAGGCGCAAATTGATAATTGCTGTTAGTATGTGTTGATGCATATTGAACTGCAAACGTGTAACAGCTCTTGCGATACTCGCCGCTTTTGCGGCTTTTTTCATTTAGATTAGAAATGGATAAAAAACTATTTACTGCATTTAATGCATCATTAAATTTTCCAAGACCGGCGAGATCTATCGAATAAGGCAGCAGGTAAAATTTTGTATAACCGCTATCAATAGCAAAGGCTTTTTCATAAATGATGATTGCGTTATTATAATCTTTTAATTCACCATAAGCGCCTGCAAGCGAAAGATATGCATCTGCAAATTTTGCATCATAACTTATTGCTTTTTGTAAAATAGGAATGGCTTGTTGTGTTTGATCATCCTGCAGTAATTGTATGGCATCAGCATAAGCAGCTGCGGCTTTTTTATTCACTGCATCCGGATTATAATTTTGCGCCTGTGCAACCGATATCAAACCAAAACAAAAAAGTAAATACTTCATACTGCAAAATTGCAGTTAAGAACTTTCTTTTTAAATGAATAAAAGTTAAAGTATAACCGCAAAAGTTTAAATCCTTAGTTATAAACAAAAGGTTGCTTCATTGCTGAAACAACCTTTATAGTAAGCACCAAAAAAAACTGATATTACTGCACCACTATCTTATAAGTTTCGTTTAAACCATCAAGACTAAACTTTACAGCATAAACGCCTGATGGCAGATTATCCATCATAAAGTGGCCATTGTTTAAACCCTGCGTTGCATACATTTTATCCTGCTTAACCAATTTGCCATTGTTATCATAAACCTGTACAAGCATTTCACTTTCTTTGTCAGCATTAAAACGGAACATCAGGTGGCCGCCTTTTGTAACCGGGTTAGGGTTTATTTGTGTTACCAGTTTCTTTGCTGAACTTGTATTTATGAATTTTTGTATTGATGAAAGTGAAGACTTGCCATCTTTATCAACTATATCAATCAAATAATAAATATATTTAAATGATGTGCCTGCATTATTATCTGTAACAGCATAATTATGTGTTACTGTAGAATTACCTGCAGCTTTAACGGTGGTTACATCTGAAAACGAAGCGCCATCGGTACTTTTTCTTACAATAAAATGATCTGTATTTGTTTCGCTTGCGGTTGTCCAATTTATTGTTGCAACGCCTGCAATTTTTGACGCAATAACATTAAAGTTGCTTAACACAACCGGCAAGGCACCGTTAACTGTTATAGTGCCAACCATTGCTACAGGATGTATGGTGCAATCATAGTTATAAGTGCCGGCAACTTTTAATATGTACTTAA
>CAZZXW010000382.1:0-3223 GCA_964658095.1 uncultured Parafilimonas sp.
ATTACACCGGCCGTAGCACGTGAACCATAAATTGATGCAGCCGATCCATCTTTTAGTACGTCAAGTGAAGCAATATCATTTGGAGCGATTGTTTGTAAATCACCACCCGGTACACCGTCTATTACAACCAGCGGCCCGGAAAAATTACCTGTTGCTGTGGCAGGTCCGCGTAAAGAAAAATCAGCTGTAGAATTGGGGTCTGAACGATTAGTATTACTTAATGAAATACCGGCAACCTTGCCTGCAATTAAAGTAATTGGATCATTGATTTGCCCGGTATTGAAATCTTTAGCTCTAACAGTTGATATGGCTCCGGTAACAGTTTCTCTCTTTTGAGTGCCATAACCAATAACCACTACCTCATTTAAAGAATTGTTTGATTGGTTCAGTTTTATTAATATAGAATTGTTGCCACCAGATGATGGTACAATAGTGCTTATGCCATTATCATAACCAACGTATGATGCACCAAGCGTATAACTTGTCCCTATCTTTAAATTATTAAAGGTGAACAAGCCTTTTGTGTTTGTAGTGGTCGTGTAACTTTCTTTTGATTTTGAACTTGTTGCTTTTATGGTTACACCTGTAAGCAGTTCGCCGTTTTCTGTCATCACTGTGCCGGTAACAGTAGAAGTGTTTTGGGCTGATGCGCTTATTGTAAACATTGTTACAACACACAAGAGCCAAAACATTTGTCGTGGTAAAGTAATCTTCATTTTCATATGCGTATTTAAAAAATTAATGCAGCTTAATTATGTTTTGAAATAATAAACCCGTCTTCGTTTTTAATTATATCCAGCGCATTCATTTCGCCAATTACTTTTAATATAACCGGCAATGAATCTGTTTTTGAAACCGTTCCTGTAAAGTTCATTGTATCAGTAACTACTGAATCGTACTGAATTTTTACACTATAAAATGCTGATAGCTTATTTATAACATCAGGCAATTTTGTGTTATTAAAAATCAGTTCATTTTTTAATGAATCTGCCGCAGCTTGTTTTATTTTAATCTTTGCAACACTATTTTGATTGGCCGCATCACTATTCTTTTTAACTGTCAGCAATGCTTTTTCAATATTAAAAGATAACTGGTCACCAGGCAACAGGTATACATCTTTATACCAGCCTTTAAGATTTTTATCTGTTGCCTGAATCACCACTTTGCCTTTAAATAGTTTTACAGTTATATTGTTTTTAGTGTTATTTTTTTTAATGCTGAAAATAGTGCCCAATGCAGTTGTCGCCAATGCGCCGGCATAAACCGTAAATGGTTTTAATTTATTTTTTGTTACATGAAATTCAGCTTCACCTTCAAGTAAAATTTCTCTTTTATTATTTTGAAACGGACTAGTAAAACTTATATAAGATGCAGGTGCAAGCATTACAACAGAACTGTCAGGCAAAACAAATTGCATTGTTTTTTTTGTTGTATTTGATATGGTTTGATTCTTAAATGCCGGCGCAATTGCTTTTGCCAAAGTTTTAATTGCTGGCTTTGAAGGTGTTTGTAAAAAATAAATTGTAGCTATTATAAAAATTATGGAAGCCGCTACAGCAAAGCGTTTGAGATAGAGGCCAATTATTCTTGCTTTATTTTTTTTATTGATTGCCTGCCATAATTCATCCCAAATTTCCTGCGAGTAAGTTTCATTAATGGCAACATTATCCCATTCTTCTTTACTCAAATATTTTTCAAGCACAGAAGGGTTGGCTTTTAAATACAGCGCCACTTTGCCTGCTTCAGCCGGCGTGCATTGTTTGCTGAAAAATTTTTCGATTAATGTTGCTTCCAAGATTTATACAGGTATGACAACAAATACGCAGCAATCAAAAAATTTCCTTCACCAATAAAAATTAATGAAAGAAATGTATTAAACTGATAATGCAGATTAACTCAATGTTGCGCAAATATTTAAGCGCTTTAGCCAGGTTGTTATCTACTGATTTAACCGGGATTGATAAAATTTCAGCGATCTCTTTGTAAGAATAACCTTCAATTTTATGTAACTCAAAAATCTTTTTTCTTAAAGATGGCAAACCGGATAAAGTTTTTTGCAGGCGTTCATGCACATCAAACTCGTAAACCTCATCTGCATGTTTTACGGTTTCCATATTTGACCTTGCACTTACTTTAATCTTCTGCATTTTATTTTGCTTGCGCAGGTGATCAATAAAAACAGTCCGCGCAATATAAAACAGTTGCTGCTCCGGCAAATAATCAGCAGATAAAGATTTGCGGTATTGCCACAACTTGCAAAAGGTTACCTGCACCAGGTCTTTCGCATCTTCAACTGAATTAGTTTTCTTTAAAAAATAGGCAAGCATTTTTTCACGATACAAAATATATGCATCTTCAAAAGCAGCAGCATTTCCTTCTTTAATGGCATCAATCATCATAGTCAGCAATTTTTTGGAAAAAGTAAAACTGCAAAGTAATTAATCATACAAAATCTTAGATATAATTTTTTTCTGCAGCAGGAACTGTTCATGCTCATACGTATTATACATTGCATGATAAAATTTTATTCACTTTGCCTGTTCACTTCTTTATTATCTGCTGCTAACGCATCTTCTATAAAGCTTCACGCAAATAGTGCAACAGTATGGTTGCCGCATCAAATTATTACCGGCACTGTAACAGATATCAACATTAAAAAAATAACCGTTCATCTTAATGATTCAAGCTTTGGTTTATCGGTAAATGCGCAACATAATTTTATCATATCAGTTTTATTAAAACAAAACATCAGTATTATTTGGGTTGAAGCAGGAAGCACGCAACATCATATAACATCAGATACAATTGAGTACAGGCTTGGGTATAAACCGTTGCCAATAATCAAACCTTATGCAACACTAAAAGGCAGTACAATTTTATTACATTCTGATGTTATAAAAAACCCTTATAACTTGCCGCTTTCTTTTATATGGTCAGATAATGAAAGCAACCCTGCACCTGTAAAAATTATCAATCAAAATCATAGCGAAGCAAACCTTTTAATGCCTTCAAAAAAAGGAGATTACTTTTTTAATCTTACTGTAATTGCCGGTAATGATTCTGTACATTTTCAAACATTAGTTACAAGATCAGACAGCATTCATTGCTTTAATATTGAAACAGATCATGCAGCCTGGATTGATAGTGCGATCATGTATGAAATTACGCCTTATATCTTTACTGAAAATGCAAACTATGATGATATAACCGCAAAGCTTCCGGA
>CAZZXW010000383.1:0-3220 GCA_964658095.1 uncultured Parafilimonas sp.
TTGTGATGATGTTTTTTTCCTGACTTCTTGTGTTTTTTTGTTTTATCAGGGGTTTGTTTAGCTTGATCTGTAGTTAAATGTTTTACATGCATTTCAGTTTTTGAAGATGATGTTACAAATGCAGTTTTCTGTGCGAACATTGTGCCTGTAAATACTGCGAACATTAAAAATAAAAGATACTTTTTCATAATTTTATTATTTGTAAATGATGGACAACTGCATTTTGTAAGCGTTTAACAGCTTATACTGCGTTTACTATTTTTAACAGCTATCCTTTAAATAATGCAATATCTGATTTTAATTTGTATGTGGATTGTATTTAGTGTATTGCACAGTTTATTTGCTGCCAATTGGTGGAAAATAAAGATGATTAAGAAGTTAAAGTCTGATTACAAATATTACAGAGTATTTTATTCCCTCTTTGCCTTACTTACACTTAGCGTAACAATAATGTATAATTTTTATATACAAAGTGTTTTACTTTGGCAGGTTAATACAATTGAAAAAGTAATTGCTTTTGTTGTAATGATGTATGCAGCAAGTGTTATGTTAATTTTTACCAAAAGATTTTTCTTTGATTTAAGTGGTGCTGATGTATTTAAAAGAAAGCAGACATCAAGAGAGCTAATTAATACAAACCTTTATAAATATGTTCGCCATCCGCTGTACAGTGCTACGCTGATTTTTATCTGGAGTATTTTTTTGTGGAAGCCCTTATTAAGTAATTTACTTACCTGTATTTGTATAACCGTGTATACGCTTATTGGTATTTACCTCGAAGAGAAAAAGCTGATACATGAGTTTGGCCAGGGTTACATTACGTATAAATCAACAACACCTATGCTTGTTCCAAAATTTTTTAGATGAACCTGTTGATTAAATTCTCAAAATATTCCTGTTTACCACTGATTGTTTTCGGTTCGCCATTGTCAATTGCATACTGCCTTAAATCTTCTAATGATAATTTACCTTCTTCAAATGCTTTGCCTTTATCATTGTTATAAGACTCATATCTTTCTTCACGTAGCTTTTTATATTGGCCATGCTGCAAAATTTTATCTGCAATAATTAATGCTCTTGCAAACGCATCCATGCCACCAATATGCGCATAAAACAAATCAGCAGCATCAGTCGAGTTGCGCCTGATCTTTGCATCAAAATTTATTCCGCCGCCTTTAAAGCCACCAGCTTCAAGAATAATCAGCATCGCTTCAACCAATTCATTAATGTTATTCGGAAACTGATCTGTATCCCAGCCATTCTGGTAATCACCGCGGTTTGCATCAATGCTGCCAAGTAAGCCGGCATCTGCGGCAACCTGCAATTCATGTGTGAAAGTATGGCCGGCAAGCGTTGCATGATTTACTTCAATGTTTAATTTAAAATCATTCAATAAATCATATTGTCTTAAAAAACCAATAACTGTTGCTGCATCATAATCATACTGATGCTTCGTTGGTTCGCAAGGTTTTGGTTCAATAAAAAAAGTTCCTTTAAAACCATTGCTTCTTGCATAGTCTTTTGCTTTATGCAAAAACATGGCAAGATGTTCCTGTTCATGTTTCATGTTTGTATTAAGCAAGCTCATATATCCTTCACGGCCGCCCCAAAAAACATAATTCTCTCCACCCAATGCAATAGTTGCATCAAGTGCTGCTTTAACCTGTGCAGCGGCATGTGATAAAACATGAAAATCCGGATTGGTAGCTGCACCATTCATGTATCTTTTGTTTGAAAAAAGATTGGCCGTTCCCCATAATAACTTTACACCGGTTTCCTGCTGCTTTTGTTTTGCATAATCAACCAAAGCCTGTAAGCGTTTATCATTTTCTTTTATATCATTTGTATAATCAACTACGTCAACATCATGAAAACAATAGTATGGCAAATTCATTTTTGTAATGAACTCAAAAGCAGCATCCATTTTATCTTTTGCACGTTCAACAGCATCAGCCTTTTCATTCCATTTAAAAAGATGCGTGCCTTCACCAAATGGATCTGAACCGGTATTTACAAATGAATGCCAGTAGGCGCATGCAAAACGCAATTGTTCTTTCATCGGTTTACCTGCAACTATTTTGTTTTCATCATACCAGCGAAAGGCTAAAGGATTATCAGTATCAATACCTTCAAATTTTATCTTGCTTATGCCATTAAAGTATTCGTTGCTCATATAATTATTTTAAGAAACGTTATTTAATTTATTCATCAATAATTCTTTCCATTTTTTATAATACGCTTCGTATTCATTATTTCCTTTTGGCTCAATAGTTTTTAAGCACTTCATATTTTTAAAGGCATCTTTTTCATCAATAAAAATTTTTGCACCAATGCCAGCGCCAAGTGCAGCGCCAATGCTTCCATCATTATTATATAATTCAACTGGTGTATTTGTTATATTAACGAATGCATCAACAAACACATCACTTAAAAACATATTGGCTTTACCTGCACGAATAATTTTAGGTTCAATCTTATTTTCACGCATAATATCTAAACCGTAACGAAACGCATAAGCAATACCTTCTTGGGCAGCACGGTAAATATGTGCAGAAGTGTGTTTATTTAAATCAATGTTGTCTATTGATGCACCAATCACTTTGTTGTTCAGCATACGTTCAGCACCGTTGCCAAACGGGATAATAAATAAGCCATCACTGCCGGTAGCAATTGTTGCAGCTTCTATATTTAATTGATGGTATGTTTTTTCATAACCGGTTATTTTTTTTATCCAGCTGTTCATAATTCCTGTTCCATTAATACATAACAGCACACCAATTTTATATTCATGTGTATGATTAACATGCGCAAAGCTATTTATGCGGCTTTCATTATCAAAAGCAAGCTTATCTGTAACCGCATAAATAACACCTGATGTACCCGCTGTTGCAGCAACTTCGCCTGGTTGTAAAACATTTAACGAAAGTGCATTGTTAGGCTGGTCGCCGGCTTTGTAACTAACCGGTATTCCTTGTTTTAAACCCAATTGTTCAGCAATATCTTTTTTTAAAAATCCATGTGTGCTGAAAACATCTTTTATAGTTGGAATGAGCTTTTCATCAAAGCCAAAATATTTCATTACATCTTCTGAAACAGCATGTTGTTTAAAGTTCCACAACACGGCTTCTGAAAGCGCTGATGGCGTTGTTGTAACATCACCTGTTAAACGCATGGCAATAAAATCACCGGGCAACATTACTTTATCAATTTGTTTAAAAAT
>CAZZXW010000384.1:0-3216 GCA_964658095.1 uncultured Parafilimonas sp.
AAAAAACCGGTGTTATACAGATTAATTTATGCATGATGCAAAGTATATTGTATGAAATTCAGGACAATATAACAATGCAAACGAAACAATTGAAACATCATTTACAATCTAACAATAAGATAATAAACAACAGCTTTGAATATAATTTTTTGATGTTTGCTTTGTAATAACTTGGGTGGCATCATCTCATTAACAACAAATCAGAATTAATACCAAATGCTTCAAAAAGTATACATCACATTTTTATTTAAAATTTTTTACACTCTTATTTTATTATTGACTTTATCTTTTTCAGATAAAATAATTGCTCAAAAAAATGAGAGTATTATAAAAGGAAAAATTATTGGTGCAGATGGAAATGCTGCAGTAAATGTTACGGTGGAATTTGCAAAATTGAACAGGATAACGGTGACAGATGACAAGGGCTCTTTTATGTTTCAACATTTACCAGCTACATCAGATACATTGCTGATTACCTCTGTTGAAGTTAAATCAACATCACGTTCTTTTACGCTTTTACCAGGCCAAACGCTTGATATCGGCACCATACAATTAAATTACAATGTGCATGAATTAGAAAGCGTTGAGATAAGAGGGCGACTTGTAAAATCTTATAAAAGCGATTATTCTTTTTTTGGAAATAAAACCGAAACGCCTTCAATCAATATTCCGCAATCTATCTCTGCTGTAACAAAAGAACTAATACAGGATAAGATGGATTTTACAGTGCGTGATGCAGTGGATGAAGTAGCCGGTGTTAACCAATATTCCGGTTACGAAGAATATACCATACGTGGTTTTAAGGCGGAGAATGCACTTGACATAAACGGTCTTCGTGGTTATAACACCACTTATACCAGTTCAATGCTGGTAAATGTTGAACGCGTTGAAGTGATTAAAGGGCCAATTGCAACTTTATATGGCAATTGTGATCCTGGCGGCACCATCAATCTTGTTACAAAAAAACCATTGGAGAAAAATGAAGCAGATATAAATGTTTATGCCGGCAAATGGAATCATTATCGTGCAGAAGCTGATGTTACGGGTCCATTAAATAAGAGCAAAACATTGCTCTATCGTTTTAATGCTGGTTATGATGATACAAAATCATTTCGTAATAATGTAACAAATAAGTCTTTTGAAATTGCGCCATCATTAAGTTTTATACCGAATGAGAAACTGAAAATTAATGTTGATTTTTCTTTATCACATGCCAATAGTGTGTTAGACAGAGGACAGCCAGGTTTAGAAAATAATGCTTCGTTAAGCGCTACACCAATCAGCCTTTCGCTGATTCAGAAAGGAGATTATTTATATGAAACAAACATTGCTTCGAATGCAACATTATCTTATCAATTTAATAAACGCTTGAGCTTTAACAGCGGTTATCTTAATTACATTACAAGCCAGCACGTTGCTGAACATGGCTTGCATAATTACATCACACCGGATTCCGTTGCTTTGTATTATTCGAAATGGAATTATCCAACGCATACCAATACGGTTACAAATTATTTTACCTATAAAACAAACACAGGTAAATTAAGTCATGAACTTTTGCTGGGATATGACTACATCAGCAGTGAAACAGATCTTGCACAACAATATTATGAACTGCCTGGCCAGTTTGGAACAGGTAATGGCATTGTGGGTACATTCAGTTTAAAACATCCGGTATATCAATCAATAAAAACAAATACTTACCAATTATCAACTTATGACCAGGATGGATCTGATGTAGATGCTGAAGCTTACAGCACGCAAGGCATTTATTTGCAGGATCAGATAAGCGTTAATAAATGGAAATTTTTATTGAGTGTAAGAGAAGAATTTTATAGTGCCGGAGATGACGATGATGTGGCAGACAGCACGGGCGATGACGACGACGATGCGATAAAAGTATTTTTGCCAAGGGTTGGAGTTGTATACTCTTTAAAGCCGAACATTAGCTTGTATGCAACTTATAACAAAGGCTTCGATCCGTTTGAAGCTTCGATGGCAACGCAGGTTTTTGATGCACCTTTTAAACCGGTGATAAGCCAACTGTTAGAAGCCGGCGCTAAAGCAAATCTTTTTCATAATAGTCTCGCTGCTTCTGTAGCACTTTACCAGCTTGCACTTCAGAATGTAGCTGTGAATGCAAACAACATCAGCAATCCAAATTTATTTGTACAGCAAGGCGAGTACAGGTCAAGAGGAATTGAAACGGAAGCCACCGGAAACATCCTGCCTAACCTTAGCGTATATCTTACTTATACTTATTCAGATTGTAAAGTAATAAAAAGTAAGATCGCTTCGCAGGTTGGTACATTGGCAGAAAATGCGCCACGAAACACAAGTGGCAGTTATATAAAATACACTTTCAGTAACCGGTTTTTAAAAGGCTTTGGCATATCGGCGGGGCATTCTTCTGTAAGTATGCGTAATACACTTGATCCAGCTATAACATTGCCCGGTTATGTGATATTTAATGCGGGCTTGCAATACACACATCAGCATTTTAAAGTTGCTGCCATTTGGGAAAACATCACTAATAAAATTTACTGGACCGGTGCTTACAACAATGTTTACAAATGGCCGGGAGAACCAACCAATTTTATGGTGAATTTGTCGTATCAATTTTAATGGATATCAGAAATAACATTGCAGCATTATTTATAGCAATATTTTTTTTGATTTACTTTGTTGTGCTGAAATAATATTTTCCTGAACCAACTTCCACCTCAACATAACCATCAGCGGTTGCATTAACTTTTATATTTTGTGTTGATAAAGATTTTCCGCTTTCGCTTATTGCTGCAGCATTTGATGCCGGAATAAAAACAGTAGCCCTTGTGTTAGCAGGAATTTCAATGTCCATTATAATTTGGTTACTATCAGTTTTCCAGCTATTGCTTACTGAGCCATAGTAAGTTTTAAGTGATGCTGATGCGTTTGTAAAACCACCGCCAATATGCGGCTGTATTTTAATATGCTTGTAGCCAACACCATCTTCATAAGTATCAATGCCAACCATTTCTCTGTACATCCAATCGCCGATTGCACCATAAGCATAATGATTAAATGAATTCATACCTGGCGTTTCAAATGTGCTGTCTGGTTTTTCTCCATCCCATCTTTCCCAGATGGTAGTGGCACCCATTTTTACAGGATATAACCATGATGGATAAGTATCCTGCAACAATAATTTATAAGCAATGCTATCGTAGCCAAAGC
>CAZZXW010000385.1:0-3211 GCA_964658095.1 uncultured Parafilimonas sp.
GATTTGTATGACATGATGAAGAACTGGGTGGGCAGCGATGATCCTTCTAAAATGGCGTACACCAATAGCGGAGATACTGTTAATACTTTTCCTGTTCGCAAGTTAGCAGTGCCTGTTGATGCTGCGTTAGTTAGGGCTAATGGAACCGTAAATAATGATGATATAATTGTGGACGCATTGCGTTTCGAATTGCCTGCCAAGAACATGCTCCTTAAGAACGATATGGCTATATTAAACATCATTGCTGCCAATAAATGGAAGCGCCCGATTTATTTTACTATGCCTTATAACAAGCTTGGATTTGATAAATATTTGCGGCGTGATGGTTTGGCTTACAGGCTTGTGCCGGTTGAGAACACGCAAGTAAATACGGATAGAATGTACAATCTTGTTATGGATAAAAGTAAATGGGAATATGGTAATGCTAACCTTCGAAATGTGTATTATGATGAAGTGAACAGGAATCAATTGCTAAGCATCCGTAAAGCTGATCTTGATCTTGCTTTTGATTTAATTGCACACAATGAAACAGATAAAGCAAAAACTGTTTTAGAAAATAATGATAAAATGATTAGAGAAGAAAATTTGCCTTATGGGATAACGTCTTCTAACAATACGCACAACCGTATTTCAATCGGGATGTTGCAAGCAAGTTATCAAGTTGGAGACAGGCAACTTGCAACAAAGATTGCCGTTTCGGTTCAAAAGGATTTACTGCAACAAAGGCGTTACTATCAATCATTGGATGAGGATAAGAAAGCGAACCTGCAATATGAAAATTTAGAAAACGAAAACCTTATTCAAACGCTTAATGAAATTAATAAAGCTTATCAATTACATCAAAGTCAATATTAAAATTTGAATACTTGATATACAGATTAACTCCACAAATGATAACTGTATTTATTCTTTATTCAAGTTAAAAGTCTTTGTATTTATATAATAATCTGAGTAAATCGTGTATTTGTATAATACCAAATTTAATTAATTGTTTTAAAGACTTATAAGAGTGGTTCGAATCCTCTCTCCGCTTTAACAAAGCCTGTGAACTTAATGTTTACGGGCTTTGTTTTAAGCTATCCTTTTGCTTTCGTGAAAAATTATTTAGCGCCCGGCGGACAATACTGCCTTAAGAAAGTTGTATACAAGTTGCTTAAATGCTGCCTTGTTCCTTCACCTTCAGATAAACTATGTGTGCGGTTTGGGTAAGGCATAAATTGAAAAATCTTATTGTATTTTATCAGTTCATTAATCATCATTTCTGCATTAGCATAATGTACATTATCATCACCGGTTCCATGAATGATTAATAAATGTCCCTGTAAATTTTTTGCATAAGTTATAGGCGAACCTGCAATAAAATCTTCTTTGTTTTCCTGTGGCAAACCCATGTAACGTTCCTGGTAGATATCATCATACGTCAACTCGTTATCAACGGCTGCGATAGATATTCCTGTTTTATAAACATCCGGAAACTGGAACATGCAATTAAGTGTTGCAGAGCCGCCGCCGCTCCATCCCCAAACTGCAACACGGCTTGTATCAATGTAAGGCCATTGCAATATTTTTTTGGCTGCCATACCCTGATCATGAATGTTGATACGGCCAATATTTCTGTAAATTGATTTGCGCCATGCTGCACCTTTTGGCGCCGGTGTTCCGCGGCCATCAACACTTATATAAATGTAACCGTCGCCTGCAAAATCACCATTGTATAAAAAATTATACCCGTTGCCATATTCATCAAGCACTGTTTGTGCTGCCGGTTCAGTGTAAACATAAAATACAACAGGATATTTCTTTGTTGAATCAAAGTTCTTTGGCTTTACCATCCAGCCATCCATTGTAACATTATCATCTGTTGTAATTTTAAACATATCAATGTGCGGCAACGGCAACCTGTAGCGTTGCTTTTCTTCCTGTTTAATTACCGTATGTTTGGGAAGGCTTACCCAATCTTCAACAGGTGCTGTATTTATGTTTGAAAAATCATGCGAAGCATACATGCCATTTATTGAAAGATCATAATCATGCGTGCCGCTTTCATCTGCCGGTGATAAACGTTCTGCTTTGCTTTTGCTATCCATTTTTACGCGATACAAATATTTTTGCGTAGCATTATCCGGCGAAGCCATAAAATATACATAACCACTTTTATCATCATAGCCTTTTAATGTTATAATGTCATAATTACCGTTGGTTAATAATGTTTGTGTTTTACCATCACGGCTTATTAAATAAATATGCCGCCAGCCATCTTTTTCACTTACCCATAAAAATGCATTACCATTCTTTACCCATTCCCAGCCTGTTGCAAACGGATTACCAAACCATGCATTTTTATTGTCCACCCAAGCCTTGTCGCTTTCTGTGTAAATATCATTGGTTGCACCTGTTGCTGCATCACAATACATAATCTTTATTTCATTTTGCTTTCGGTTGAATTGTTCAATGATTAATTGAGATGAATTCGCTGCCCATTCCATGCGTGGAATATAATGCTGCTGCGGATCTCCGGGCACATTCATTTTTATTGAATTACCTGTTGAAAGGTTTACAACATACACAGAACATGGCGAAGGATCAGTGCCCACAATCGGGTATTCAACAGGCTTTATAAATGAATAAGAAGAGTCTGTATTATCAATCATTAAAAAGTTAGGAATTTTGGTTGCATCTATTTTCCAGTAAGCAATGCTCCTGCCATCCGGGCTCCAGCGAAAGCCATCACGGCAATCAAATTCTTCTTCATACACCCAATCAAATGTTCCGTTGATCATGCGGTCAGTTCCATCTGTTGTAAGTTGCTTTACTGCATTTGAAGCTAAATCTTCAACATATAAATTATGCTTGCTTACATAAGCCACGCTGTTGCCATCCGGCGAAAATTTTGCATACATTAAAGAAGATGCTGGTAACGATTTGCCGATTTGTTTTAAGCTGTTATCAATTGTATTTAAAACCCAGTAATCGCCGCGTGTATCGTAACGCCAAACTTTTTTACTGTTTGTATAAATCAGGATTTTATTTCCATCATCAGAGAAAAAAAAGTTACGCACTTTTAAAGAATGTGAAGAATCTTTTGGCGTAAGCTGTTGTATTGTTGCTATAACTGTTTTTGAAAAAGAAGGCAGTTGATATTTTATAATTCCGCTATCATCATTATCGTAATAATTGTTTCCATCAGCAGACCAATGAATGCCTGAAGGCG
>CAZZXW010000386.1:0-2656 GCA_964658095.1 uncultured Parafilimonas sp.
TAGACACTTAAATGTGCCGTATTTAGCGAAGGCAAATCAAAATGGGTTGTAACCAATGGATAAGCAACACCCACTTTACTGAATGTTTTTATTTCAACGTTATTTACAATGCCGCCGTTATAATCAGGCGGATAATGAATCCAATCAGCATAATCAATTGCAAGATCACCGTTTTCTTTATTAGGATTGAAAGGACGCAGGATTTCAATTGCAAGAACATTGTGCCCATCATTATTGATTGCTTTTGTAATATCAAGATCAATGATTCTAAACGGTCCTTTTATTTGCATTGAATCAGCAATTAATTTTCCGTTCAGCCAAACATTTGCTTTGTAATTTATGCCGTGCAGTTTCAACACAACATTTTTATTTTTTTCTGATGAAGGAAGGCTAAATTCTTTTCTGAACCACCATGTATGATTCAGTTTTTCATCTGCAAGCTTTTGAAAATTAGTTGCATAAAACGGATCAAACTTATAAACATGATTGGCAAGTAATCCGGCAATAATTGTTGATGGAACCGTAACCGGATACCAGTTTGTTGCTGAAAAATTTGCTGTTGAAATTTTATCACCTTTTGTTTTATCTGTTACAGATGATTGCATCCGCCAGTCATCATGCAAAATCATGCTGTAAGTTTCTGTTTTTGTTTGAGCGTAAGATTGTATGTTAATTAATAAAACAAGAGCGAAGAATAATTTTTTCATATGGCTTAATTAAATTTTATTTCAGGGCATCATAATATAAAGCGGCTGCACCAAGAATTCCACTGTTATGCAGCGATGAAACTTCAATAGATAAACGTTCTGCGGATTTGGTATACACACAGGTTTTGATACGCTTCCACATTGCTTCTTCAAAAAAATTATACGCCTGCCGCACAGAACCCCCAAGAATAATTAACTGCGGATCGTATGTGTATATTATCATCTTAATGCAATTGCCTAAATGTGTCCCTAGTTCTGTATATAATTCCAACGACTGATCATCGCCCAGCTTTGCTTTTTCAAATACAAATTCACCGTTTAAACCGCTTACATTTTCAAAGAAGGAACCGCTGCAATAGTATTCATATATTTTGTCAAGATAATCAACTGTTCCAAACTCGCCTGCACCGCAATTATAACCGGCGTATAATTTTTTATTAATGATAATTCCTGCGCCAACGCCTGTTCCAACCGTTAAACCAATCATGGAATTATAACCCTGGCCTTTACCAAAATAATATTCACCAAGCGCAAAGCAGTTTGCATCATTGTTTACATAAACAGGAATTTGGTAACGCGCTTCCATATGCTTTTTTAAATGCACTTCTTTCCATGATGGAATGTATTGCACATCATACACAATTCCTTCTTCAACATCAACAACACTGGGAACGCCAATGCCTATTGCAGTAATGTTTTCATTCATTAATTTATCGGTCAAAGCAAATACATCTTCCAAAACCTGCTGTTCTGTACCACTATTATGAATGCGTTGTGATAATATTTCAGATAAATGTTGCTGCTCAACAATTGTTCCGCGAATGTTTGTTGCGCCTAAATCAATACCAATAACTTTTTCTTTCATTAAATTATGCTGTTTCTTTTTTGTCAAAAATTGTTTTGTTGGTAACGATAGGCTTTGCCCAAAAACCAATACTGAGTATATAACCCATAGTTAAGTAAATAAAGCACATGCCGGCTCTTAATCCTAACAGGTTTCCCAGGCCGCCAATAAGTAATTGTACAACAGCACCGCCAATAATTCCGGTTACTAATATTCCTGCGAATGAACCATGGTCTTCTGAAACAGAACTTAATGCCAGCGAAAACACGATCGGGTACATTACCGACATAAATAAGCCTACGATTGAAAATGAATACAGTGAAACGTTAGCGCTTCCAAAAAGACCCAGCGTGAGAAATATTAATGCAGGTATTGTAAAGACAATTAAAAGCCGGCGGCTATCCATAATTTTAAGGAGCAGTAATCCTAACACACCACCGGCGGTCATCAATCCCCAAAAATAAGCAACCGCATGTGCGCCGGTTGTCTGCGGATCAAACTTGTGGTACTCAAATAAAAATTGCGACATCCAATAAGAAACGCCTTGTTCGGTTCCTACATAACAAAACAATGCAATGAAATATGCAATTACAACTCGTTTCTTAAAAAGCAGAACATGTGTTTTTAACGGGCCGGCTTTTTCATCGCTCTTTAATTCAACTTTTGGAAACTTTGACGCAAATATTATGAGGAACATAAACAAACAGATAACCGCGAACAACCAGTAAAGCGATATCCATGGCATGTTTGATGGAACATGCGAACTTAATATTCCGGTTAAACCACCACTATTTACGTTGATGTTTTTTACCATGTAAGCATAAACCAACGGACTTACAAAAGATGCGCCTCCAAAAATAAGCTGCGCCAGCACTGATGTAAAAGCGTAATTCTCTTCTCCGCCTGCAGTTCTAAGTAAAGGGTTAATTACAACCTGCAGCATTGCCATTCCACAACCAATAAGAAATAATGATAAAATGGTAGTTAGATAATTTGGTTCTATGGCCAATATCAGCGAACCAATAAATGCAACTACAAACGCAGCCACCATAATCTTTTTCTCATTATACTTTTGTACCAGCATACTTGAAGGAATTGACATTAC
>CAZZXW010000386.1:2666-3196 GCA_964658095.1 uncultured Parafilimonas sp.
TAAAACCCCCGCCATCAGATCGCTTAAGTGAAAATCTTTAATAAACTCAGGTGAAAGCGGGCCGATGACATTAGTTAAAAAAGAAATTACAAAAAAGGTGAGCATGATGAGTGCTACGATGTAGTAGTTGCGTTTCATGAGATGTATGTAAGCAATGAATGGCGCACAAGTTAACAGAAATAGTTATGATGATTTATCCGTGCTGATTATTTATTTGGATTAAAATCCTGTTGCAGTTTTAATGAATACAAAGTATGATGTATCAATTAATAAATTCCGCAATCAGTGAATGAAAGTGATGCGTGCCTTGTTCACGTTCAGGCGAATATCTTCCATAATTATAAAACCTTGAACGAATACCTTTTTGTACCTGTTCAACAATGGCTTCATCTTCCATTTCAACATCATCCAAACCGCTGCCGGCGCCACTGTTTAATTTACTTTCATCACTAACATAGGTTAAAAAAGAAACACGACATTCACTTACTGTTAAAGGTGTTACTATGTTTATTGATAAACCCCAAGGATAA
>CAZZXW010000387.1:0-3188 GCA_964658095.1 uncultured Parafilimonas sp.
AATGGTGGACTTGTAGTTCCTGAGTTTTATGCTTTATCGAACTCTGTAAAAACGCCATCAGCACCCATTGAAACGTATGCGAAGAAAGAAGTAGATGGTGTGTTTGCAGGTGCAACATTGGGCTTTAAAGAACTTGTTACTATTGATGCAACGGTTCGTCGTGACCAATCATCTGCATTGCCTTCATCACATAATTCTTATTATTATCCTGCTATTTCAGGCAATTTATTATTCTCTAAATGGCTAACCAATCAAAGCTGGTTATCGTATGGAAAGCTGCGTGTTAATTATGCGCAGGTTGGTGGCGATGCACCCGTATATAGTTTGCAAAATGTTTACATTCCTGGTGCGCCGTTCAATGGACAAACAGTTTTCAATTATACATCAACCAACAACAATCCCAATCTTGTTCCTGAAAAAAATCAAACGTATGAAGCAGGCATAGAAGCAGCGTTTGTACATAACAGGCTTGGTTTTGATGTTACTTATTATCATTCAAGATTGATCAATCAAATTATGCCGGTTGCACCATCCACTGCAACTGGTTTTACAAGTTTTTATGTGAATGGTGGTACGGTACAAAATCAAGGCGTTGAAGTAACATTAAATGCAATTCCCATCAAAACAAAAAACTTTAACTGGAACATTACAGTTAACTGGAGTAAGAATGATAACAAGGTAATTTCATTGTATGGCGGACAACCATCTTATACTATTGCAACATTTCAAAACTCTGTGCAGTTAGTGGCTGAAGTTGGTAAACCTTATGGCGTGTTGCGTGGCACAGATTATCAATATGTAAACGGACAAGTTTTAATTGATGCGGATGGTTATCCGGTTAAAGCAACCAATACAAAATCAGAGATTGGTAATGTTAATCCTGATTGGATCGGCGGTGTTACCAACAGCTTTACTTATAAAAATTTTACGCTTAGTTTTTTGATTGATGTTAAGCAAGGCGGCGATGTGTATTCACTTGATATGGATTATGGCGCATGGGCTGGCGTGTATGCAGAAACTGCAGGCAACAATGATCGTGGCAAACCGATAAGAAGTCCGTTAAGTGAAGGCGGTGGCGTATTGATAAAAGGAGTAACGGCTGATGGCAAGCCCAACACGACCTATGTTGATGCATATGATATCAATGCTGATGGCAGCAAGTTTCCGTTCAGTTCTGTAAATAGTCTTGCAGCAAGTTCTTATGTGTACGATGCGAGTTATGTAAAGCTGCGTGAAGTTGCGTTAAGCTATTCGTTGCCGGCATCTGTTATACACAGCATAAGATTTATTAAGCGCGTTGATGTTGCTGTAACAGGCAGGAACTTATGGATCATTCATAAGAATCTACCTTACTCCGATCCTGAACAAAGCGAAGCATCCAACACACTTAGCAGCAGCGCAGCAATTATGTATAATCAGAACGCTTCAATGGGTTATCAAACCGGCGCTTATCCAAGTGTAAGACAAATTGCTTTCAATCTTAAAGTATCATTTTAAATTATTCATCATGAAAAAATCACTCTATTATATTATTGTATCGATTGCAATGACAACAGGTTGCACAAAGAATTTATCTGATCTTAATAACAATCCAAAGGCACCTGTTAATGCACCTTCTGCATCTGTATTTCTTGCAGGCGAAAAAGGTTTGGCAGATACATACACTTCCGATTTTTGGGGGCTTGCACCGTTTCGTGTAATAGCACAGGTGTGGACACAAAACAGTTATAACAATGAAACGCATTACCAGTTTGCAACCAATAATGCTCCGGGCAATTGGTGGAGCAATATTTATACAACGGCGTTAAATAATCTGGCTCAGGCAAAAACATTATATGCGAATGATGTGAAAGACCCGAATGTGTTGCGCAATGATTTAATTGTTACGGATATACTTGAAGTGTATGCGTATAGTTTGCTGGTGAATACATATGGCAACATCCCTTATTCGCAGGCATTGAATCGTACGATTCCTTTTCCAAAATATGATGATGCGAAAACAGTTGAATATGATTTATTAGCAAGGCTTGATACAGCGATTGCAGGTTTGAATACAAGTGCAGGTTCTTTAGGCAGTGCTGATCAGATTTATAAAGGTGATGTGACTGAATGGAAGAAATTTGCAGCTACACTTAAATTAAAACTCGCATTATTAATTGCCGATGTTGATGCAACTACCGGCGCTAAAAAAGTGCAGGAAGCTGTTACTGCAGGCGTGTTTCAATCTAACAGCGACAATGCTTTATTTACATATGATTCAAGCTCCGTTTCAAATTCCAATCCTATCTGGCAAGATTTAGTGAGCCAGGCAAATCTTCATTATTATAGTCCTTCAGCTTATTTTGTAAATACATTAAAAAGCTTGAATGATCCGCGTTTGCCTTTGTTCTTTACAAAAGATCCAAACGGAAATTATTCTGGTGGAACTGCAGGAACAGGCAATTCATCAACAACACTTTCCAGCTTTTCTCCGCAATGGTTAAGCCCAACATTTCCTGCTGATTTATTAGATTATTCTGAAGCACAATTTCTACTCGCTGAAGCAAAAGAAAGAGGTTTTGCAGTTAGTGGTTCAGCAGAAAATTATTATGACAATGCCATTACTGCTTCAATTATTTTTTGGGGCGGAAGTGAAGCAGATGCACAAACGTATCTTGCTCAACCAAAGGTTGCATATGCAACTGCTGCTGATGACTGGCGTCAAAAAATCGGTTATCAAAAATGGATTGCATTTGCGAACCGTAACTGGGATTCATGGACAGAGATAAGAAGATTAGGTTATCCGAATCTTGATGTGGTTAATCCGCCGGTTGGTGCTATCAGCAGCTTTCCTTTACGCTTTTATTATCCGCCTTCAGAGCAATCATCAAATCCTATAAATTGGGCGGATGCGGTGAAAGCTTTGCCAGGCGGCGAAGATGTGGTTACAGCAAAATTATTCTGGGAAAAATAAAACAATTATATGCAACAAAAAATCAAAAGCTTTTTCTTATTCTTGTTGATTGCTTCGTGCATCACAATAAAAAGCAGTGCGCAAACAAACGCTGCAACAAGCCAGTATTTCGCAGTTGAAGATTATTATCGTGTGAAATGGGGTTATGCGGATGAGTTCATCGCGTTATGGAAAAAAAACCATTATCCATTATTAAAAAAAGCGCAGGAACATGGAGATGTTATTAGCATTACAG
>CAZZXW010000388.1:0-3187 GCA_964658095.1 uncultured Parafilimonas sp.
AATCAAGTGTTGGTTCTTTGCGATGATTACCATCAACAAAAGCAAAGCTGATAGTTGACAGTTGATTAATCACCGAAGAAAAAGTATCATTAAAATTGCCTTCAACTACTTTAATATTTGAAAGCTGCAACTGGTTAAAATTTTGCTTCGCGATGTAAGCAATTGAAGGTGCACCTTCCATCGTTATAATTTTTGCAGATGGATTTGCGAAAGAAAAATAAGATGTTGTAATGCCAAAAGAAGTTCCTAATTCCAATATTGTTTCAGGCTTATAAAAATGAACCATGCGAAACAACAAACGGCTGAATTTTTTTGGTTTTAAAGATGATTTTGCAATTACAGAAACCTTTCTTTTTTTATCAAGCTCAAGCCTTGAACCTGCACCAAAATCAGGAACACTAATTTCGGTAGCATTATTTATTAATTTACTTCTTATTGATTCAATATAAATAAAGCAATCAAACTCACGCTTATCATTCAATACCTGCGTTATAAATTCATAAACAAACGGTGAGTGCACTGCATGCCCTTTTCCATTAGAAGCAGTGAGCCAGTATTTTAAATATTTATAAGCAAGTTGAAAAGAAGAATACATAAAACAAATAACAAGAAACAAAAATCAAGTTCCAAATAAATTACTAATAAGAAACGGGAAACTAAATTAGAAATTACTTCCGTTGCCACAATTGAAAGCTGTAATCATAAGCATGTTTATCGTCTTTATAATGATCTTCGTTTTCAACAAGCTTCCACTTTTTTTCATTAATAATTGGAAAGAATGCATCAGCATCATCAAACACATGATGCACACGGGTTATGTGTATGTTATCTGCATCATCAATTGTATCAGCATATACTTTAGCGCCGCCAAGAATCATCAGTTCTATATAATCATTTTCCTTAGCATAAAATAATGCGTCTTGCATATTATGTACAACTACAACACCATCTTTTTTAAAATTTTTGTTTGATGTAAGTATGATATTAATGCGTCCGTTTAAAGGTTTATTGCCAAGTGATTCAAAACTCTTTCTCCCCATTAAAACAGGCATTGCCCAGGTTTTATTTTTTAAAAATTTTAAATCGTTTGGCAAATGCCAAAGCAACTGATTGTTCTTGCCAATGGCGTTGTTAGTTGATGCTGCGACTACAAAAGATTTTATCATAAATCTTATATCTGATTTGGATGCTCACACAGCCACCGGTGCTTTTATTGCAGGATGATATTGATAATCCTCCAGCGTAAAATCTCCGTATTTAAAATCAAAAATATTTTTTACTGAAGGGTTGAGTTTCATAATTGGTAACGGAAATGGTTTTCTTGATAATTGCAGTTTTACCTGTTCAATATGATTATTGTAAATGTGCACATCGCCAAACGTATGAATAAAGTCACCTGCTTCTAAATCGCAAACCTGAGCCATCATCATTGTCAACAACGCATACGAAGCAATGTTAAACGGAACGCCTAAAAAAACATCTGCACTTCTTTGATACAACTGGCAACTTAATTTTCCATCTGCAACATAAAATTGAAATAAGCTATGACAAGGCATCAGCGCCATATCTTTTAAATCGGCAACATTCCATGCGCTTACAATTATACGCCGGCTGTCAGGGTTATTTTTTATTTGATTAACAGCATCTGAAATTTGATCAATTGTATTGCCATCTGCACCTTGCCAGCTTCGCCATTGCTTACCATAAACAGGCCCAAGCTCACCATTTTCATCGGCCCATTCATCCCATATACTTACATTATTTTCTTTTAAAAATTTGATATTTGTTTCGCCACGCAAAAACCAAAGCAATTCGTAAATAATGCTTTTTAGATGCACTCTTTTTGTAGTTACCAGCGGAAACCCTTCACTTAAATTAAAGCGCATTTGGTATCCAAAATAACTTATTGTTCCGGTGCCTGTACGGTCAGTTTTTTGCACGCCATTATCTAAAATAAATTGTAACAACTGCTGATACTGCTGCATGTGTGCAAGATAAGAAGAAGCCATCAGCCATTGACTAACAGCTACTGGCTTGTGCGCAAGATGTGTATGACTATTTTTTATTTAAATGAATGATGCTGCTACTCATTATCTCGTATAATTCTTTTAATTGAGGAAAGTTTTTAAGTAAAGCAAGGTGTTTTGTTATGGTTGATTGATCATTACGAACAGCCGGTCCAGTTTGCATTTTAGAAGGATCATAAACATGCATACGGTTTACTGTTTCTTCGATCATGGGAAACAATACAGAAAAATCAATGTTATTGCTTTCGCAATATGCTTTGGTTAAAGCAAATAAATGATTGCTGAAATTAGATGTTATAACTGCAGCTAAATGATATTGCATACGTTGTTCATCGTTTGCCTGGGCAACATTATTTGAAATTGATGTTGCAAGTTGTGTTACGATGTTACGTGTATCATCATTGTTTGCATCAATTAAAAAAGGAATTACAGGATTGTATGAAATTTCTTTTCTCAAAGATTGCAAAGGATACAATACACCAAAGTTTGCTGATGCATTTTTTAAAATATTTACAGATACACTGCCGCAGGTATGAACTATAATTTTGTCATCAACATTTATTTGATTGCTTATTGTTTCGATAGCATCATCTTTTACGGCAACTATATATACATCACTACGCTTTGCAAGTGCTGATATATTATTTATTGCAGTTGCATTTAATTCTTCAGCAAGTAGTAATGCATGTGTTTTGTTCCTGCTTGCAATTTCCTCAATGCTGTAACCGGTTTGTTTTAAAAGCCTGCCTAAAACAGTTGCCACGTTTCCGGAACCGATGATGCTTATTTTCATTATAAGAAATTTATAAAAATATAATTGGTGATTATTCGTTTATAAAATGAACCGTTTATTGCTTATGTATAAGTAATTTAGTTTAAAAATAATATCTATGAAATCAAAAATTTTATGCCCCTTATTTATTTGTGTTGCATTATCTGCAGCATATACATCTAATGCGCAATTACCACATGCATCTTTATTCGTTCATGCCTTATATGCTTCAGCGCTTGATAAAAATAGCCAAGATGCTTACAATGGCGGCCTTGGTGCAGTTGGTGGCGTTACAATCGGCACATCAAGAACAAGATTGGTAGGTTCAATAGGCTATACTAATTTTTTTGGTGCAGGTAGTGTGCCTGACGAACATTATATTCCTTTG
>CAZZXW010000389.1:0-2787 GCA_964658095.1 uncultured Parafilimonas sp.
AGATTCTCGTCGTGGTTACGGACATGAAAAAGTGCTTACTCAAATTACTATTGATCAGTTCACGCAAAAAATGCTGGATGAAAAAAATTACACATTAGAAACTGTGCCTTCAAAAGATGAATTGGTGCTACTTAAACCAACTGCAAACCTATCAACCGGTGGCACATCAACAGATGTTACAGATGAAGTACATCCGATAAATGTATTCATGGCAGAACGTATTGCACGCATCATCGGCCTTGATATTTGCGGCATTGATATTATGGCGCCTGATCTGCGAAAACCAATCACAGAAAATGGCGGAGCCGTGCTGGAAGTAAATGCAGCTCCGGGTTTCAGAATGCATGTTGAACCGGCTGTCGGCCTTGCTCGCAATGCGGCCGAGCCTGTAATAGATATGTTGTTTCCAAAAGGTGGCAACGGCAGAATTCCAATCATCGCTATAACAGGAACAAATGGTAAAACAACCACCACAAGATTAACGGCACATCTTTGTAAAACAGCAGGCAAAAAAGTGGGTTACACAACCAGTGATGGTGTGTACATTCAAAACCAGTTAATGATGAAAGGCGACTGTACCGGACCTGTTAGTGCAACGTTTGTTTTAAGTGATCCTACTGTTGATTTTGCGGTGCTTGAATGTGCACGTGGCGGCTTACTAAAATCAGGTTTGGCATTTGATAAATGTGATGTTGCAATCGTTACAAATGTAACTGCAGATCATATGGGTCTTGCCGGAATTCAGACACTTGAACAAATGGCAAGAGTAAAAGCCGTAATTCCTGAAACAGTGCGGGAAGATGGCTTTGCTATTTTAAATGCCGAAGATGATCTTGTTTATAAAATGCATGAAACACTTGAATGCAATGTTGCATTTTTTAGTATGGATGAAAATAATCCACGCATAAAAAAACATTGCAAAAAAGGTGGCTATGCCGTGGTATATGAAAATGGTTATGTGTCTATTTTAAAAGGTACATGGAAGATACGTGTGCTTAAAGTGATAGATATACCAATAACCTATGATGGTAAGGCTTTACATAATGTAATGAACACTTTACCTGCTGTTCTCGCAGCATATTTGTTCCGCGATATTTCTATTGATGATATAAGAACAGGGTTAAGCACATTTGTACCATCGCCGGCGCAAACACCAGGACGTTTAAATATGTTTGAATTTCACAAATGCAAATTCCTGGCTGACTTTGCACACAATCCTGCCGGTCTTGAATTGCTTGGCAATTTTATAAGCAAGATGGATGGTTCGCCAAAGATTGGTATTATTAGCGGAACGGGTGACAGGCGTGATGAAGACATACGAAAGCTGGGAAGTTTATCTGCTAAATACTTTGATGAGATTATTATAAGATGTGATAAAAATTTGCGTGGCAGAACTGCAGAAGAAATTGTAAACTTACTGGTGGAAGGAATCAATGAAGAAAAAACAAAACACATTCCTGTTGAAATAATTTATAAAGAAGAAGATGCAATTTTATATGCTTACAACAATGCAAAACAAGGTTCATTAATTACTATTATGTGTGATGTTGTTTCTGAAGCTTTGGGTTTTATTAAAAATTTAAAAGAAAAAGAAGATGCAGCAGTTGTTGCGTAGTATTATTCGCCTGATACCAGCACTGCAGAAATAGTTCCATTGTGTTCTTCTACTTTTATGAAATCACTTGGCGCAGTAGCAATTGAATAACCAACAAAATCCGGTTTAATAGGAAAAAGTTTATGCATCCGTTCAACTAATACCAATGTTTGTATGCGTTTGGGATGAAACTGCATCAAAGGTTTTAACGCATACAATAAAGTTTTACCACTGTTGCAAACATCATCAACCACCAATACATTTTTGTTATCGAAGTTTACATCTTCACTTAATGTAATGGCAGAAGTTTTATGCTTGTTTAAATGAAGCGCAATCATTTTTAAAGATGTTGAAATATAAGTTTTCAAATGTTCGGCAACTTGCGCAGCAATTAATTTTCCCGTTCCTTCTGTACCAAATTTACCGGCACCTTCAATACCAATAATTATTAATTCGCTGTCATCTTCACTTATTTGTTCAGCTACTTCAAGCGCCATGCGGTGCAGTTTTTCTGCAGCCACTTCGCCAGAAAGAATTATCCTGTCCATATTCAAAAATAAGCAAGCGCATCAACAGAAAGCCGTTGATGCAAAACTTTATCTTCGCAACGTAGTTAAGTTAAAGTTTCATTGTTCCAGAGTTTAAAATATTTGTAATGCCTGAATGTGAAAATAACCAATGAAACGTTGAAACATTTAAACATAAACTTTATGCAGGTTGTTTTACAATTGATATTTATAGCTCTCACCATCATTGCCGTTTGGTTGTTTATAAAAAAGATAAGCCAGGTAAGAAGAAATATTTTACTGGGAAGAGATGAAGCACTTGATGATAACAAAAACCTGCGCTGGAAAAATGTTTTCCTGCTTGCATTAGGACAAAAGAAAATGTTTCGCAACCCGCTTGTTGCCATTATGCATTTCATAATTTATGCAGGTTTTATAATCATTAATATTGAAGTGCTTGAAATAGCTATTGATGGCTTGTTCGGCACACATAGAATTTTCTCAAAACCTTTTGGCAGTTTGTATTCTTTGTTGATTGATGCTTTTGAATTTTTAGCCGTTGGGGTGTTAACTGTTTGCATTGTTTTTTTAATTAGAAGAAACGTTTTGCATGTAAAACGTTTGTGGATGAAAGAACTGAACGGATGGCCTAAATCTGATGCTAATTATATTTTGATTACAGAGATT
>CAZZXW010000389.1:2797-3152 GCA_964658095.1 uncultured Parafilimonas sp.
TTTCTTGATGAGTTTTTTTCTTACCATGAATGCCGCTGATACAACATTACAGCTTCGCGGTTATGGTGAATATGCGCAGCATCTTACAGGTAATTTCGCTTTCTCACATTGGCTGCAACCTTTGTTTGCCAACATGAGTGATCATTCATTAATGATGTTAGAAAGAACCTGCTGGTGGCTGCACATTACGGGCATATTTGCTTTCTTAAATTATCTTCCTTATTCAAAACACCTGCACATTTTATTGGCTTTTCCAAATGCATATTATGGAAGATTAGAACCAAAAGGCAAGCTGGATAACATGCCTGAAATTCAGAATGAAGTTTTGTATGCGATGCAACCCGAACTGGCTCCA
>CAZZXW010000390.1:0-3146 GCA_964658095.1 uncultured Parafilimonas sp.
ATAAGCAGGAAAATCTTTTTTCTTTAAAGGCTTTATTACAATTAAATCTCTATGATGTTGATACAGCATCATCAGGCGAAGATGCCTTAAAAAAAATCCTGCGCAACGAGTATGAGCTGATTATTCTTGATGTGCAAATGCCCGGCATGGATGGTTATGAAGTGGCTGAAATTATAACCGGCTACAGTAAATCAAGAGATATTCCTATTATATTTCTTTCTGCGGTTAATATTGATAAACGCTTTATTGCAAAAGGCTATACATCAGGCGGCGTTGATTATGTTACCAAACCTTTTGATCCTGATTTACTATTGCTTAAAATAAAAACGTTTTTACGTTTACACCGGCAAACAAAAGAACTTAATGATATTAAACAAACTCTTGAGGAAAAAGTTGAACAGCGAACCACAGAGCTAAAAGAGTCAAATGCATCGCTTGAAGCCAGTAATGCACAACTGCAGCAATATGCTTTTATAGCGTCACATGATTTGCAGGAACCTTTGCGTAAGATTATAACTTTTACGCGTATTTTAGATGAACGCTTTTCTGAGAATGTGCCCGATGCCCGTGAATACATGAGCCGGATTATTTCAGCTACTGAAAGAATGCGCACACTTATAAGCGACCTGCTTAGTTATTCAAGAATTGAAGTAGATAAGAAATTTATAGTGGCCGATCTTAATAAGATCATTAAAGAAACGCTAACTGATCTTGAGCTTACCATAAGTGAGAAAAAAGCTGAAATTATCGTTCAGCCGCTTCCGGCAATTGAAGCTGTGCCTGAGCAAATGACGCAAGTGTTTCAAAACATAATTAGCAATGCTTTAAAATTTTCAGGGAAGGATGGAAAGCCGGTAATAAAAATTTCGGCAGAGTTAATAAAGGATAAATCTGTTGAAAGCAAACCTTCAACCAATGGTAATTACTGCCGCATTATTATTGGAGATAACGGTATTGGCTTTGATGAAATATACCTTGATAAAATTTTTAACATGTTTCAAAGGCTGCACAGCAAGGCCGAGTATAAAGGCACAGGCATTGGATTAAGCATCGCAAAAAAAATAATTGAAAATCACAACGGATTAATTACTGCAAAAAGTAAAGAAAATGAAGGCAGCAGTTTCATAATAATCTTACCTGTTAAACAAATCAGCAATTAAAACTGATATATTAAACATCAGTGACATGAATTCATTCAGAAGAAATTTATTACTTGGTTATGCTACTTCGCTTTTATTACTTATTGCAAGCTCAATTGCATCTTATAAAAGCATTCAGAATTTATTAAGCAGTCAATCATGGGTAAATCACACCAACATTGTATTAGGCAAGCTTGAAACAGTTTTGTCTGTTTTAAAAGATGCTGAAATCGGCCAGCGTGGCTTTCTGCTTACAAATAATGAAGAATATCTTACGCCGTACTATAACTCATTAACCAATGAAAACCGTACCATTGATGAGATAGAAAACCTTACTTCAGATAACCAGCAACAACAGGCAGCAATTAAACAATTGCGGAATATTACAGCAAACCGTATAGCCGCATTGCAAGGTTTAATCGATAATAAGAAGAAAGGCGTTGCGCCAACACAGGAACAATTAAAAGCAGGCAACAATTATATGATTGATGCAAGGCGGCTTGTTGAATTAATGGAAAACAGGGAGCAGGTTTTGTTAATTCAGCGTACTGATAAGCTGAATAAGTTTGCTTCCTCAACTCCTGTATTTATAATTGTTGCAAGCTTACTGGCAATTATAGTAACGGTGATTTCATTTATAAAAGTAAACAGCGACCTTGACAAACGTATAATACTTCAAAAAGAACTTGAAGAAAAAGATGCCGGGATATCAAGGCGGTTACAGCTTATTCAAAGCATTGCAGAAAAAATTTCTTTGGGCGATTATAAGATACGTGTTAGTGATGAAAGTAAAGATGTATTAGGTATTCTTTCCGGCTCTTTAAATAAAATGGCTGAATCGCTTGATGCATCGTTTGAAAGCTTTAAAAAAAATGAATGGTTGCAAAATGGTATTGTTGGACTAAGTGATAAAATGCTCGGTGAAAAAAACCTTGATGCCTTAACCTATAGTATCATTGAATTTATAACCGGTTATATTAATGCGCCGCTTGGAGCGCTCTATATTGCAAAAGATAACCATCTTGTTTTATCTGCAGGTGTTGCGTTGGGCAGCACCGTAAAAAAACAAATACAGTATGGTGAAGATATCGTGGGCCAATGCGCCGCTTCAGGTAAGCACATACTTATAAATAATATTGCAGAAGCAAGCATTTTAATTAATTATTCTGCAGGAAGTATAAAGCCTGAAACAGTATTAGCGATTCCTGTTTGTTATGAGAAAACTCTGAAGGCCGTTATTGAAATTGGTTTTGTAAAAGACGCTGGTAACGCCATGGAGTTTTTAAAAGAAATTGAGCACAACATAGGAATGGCTATTCAAAGTACCCAGGATAACCAGCGTTTGCAGGAACTGCTGCAGGAAACACAATCACAATCAGAAGAATTGCAAACACAACATTCAGAGCTTGAGGATATGAATGCAGAACTTGAAGTGCAATCAGAAAAATTACAGGCATCAGAAGAAGAATTAAGAGTGCAACAGGAAGAACTGCAACAGGCAAACCAGGAGCTTGAAGAGCGAAGCCGCTTGCTTGAAGAGAAAAATGAAATAATAACTGAGCGTAATCTTGATATACAGGCAAAAGCAAAAGAGCTTGAAAAAAGTACAAAATACAAATCAGAATTTCTTGCAAACATGTCGCATGAATTAAGAACACCGCTTAATTCAATTTTACTTTTATCAAGATTGCTTGCAGAAAACCCGGGAAGTAAATTAAGCCCGGATCAAATTGAATATGCAAATGTAATTCAGAATTCAGGTCAGGGATTGCTTACGCTTATTAATGAAATATTGGATCTTTCAAAAATTGAAGCAGGCAAAATGGAACTCGAGTTTGCTGAATTTAAATTACAGGAACTCATCAATGAACTTAAAGCCTTATTCGAACCTGTTGCAAAAGATAAAAACATTACATTCAATGTTACCATTCAAAATAACACCACAGAAAAAATTGAAACAGATCGTTTGCGGCTTGAACAAATATTACGCAACCTTATTTCAAATGC
>CAZZXW010000391.1:0-3138 GCA_964658095.1 uncultured Parafilimonas sp.
ATAAGGGAACAGTTAACGATGCATCAAATGTAATAACGTTGAAAGGAGCAGATGCAACAAACCCTTTACCTGCTGTAATTTTAGATGCGCAGTAAAATATCTTTGCAAAAGAAACTTTACTCATACAATTATTTAAAAGAATTCATGGCTTTAACCAGTCATCAACCAGTTGCAGGTAAACCGGCATCGCAACATTGATAGTATCCAGTTCATTTCTTGTGAACCATTTAATCTTAGTGTGTTCATCAGAACAATTAACCGGCTTGCCTTTCCACGAAGTGATCATGTAAATATGATATTGAAAAAGTTCATTTATACTTTCATCCATCACATCCATTACAGTCAGCAACTTTGCATTCAATACAGTAATGCCGATCTCTTCATTCGTTTCTCTTTTTAGTGTGTCAAGCGGGTCTTCATCTTTTAATGAATGGCCGCCAACAATATCCCAGGTATCAGGCGCCCATTTTTTCTTTTTAGATCGTTTGCCAAAAAGAAATTTATTTTTCTTCATTAAAAATCCGCCTGCTACCTGTTGCATAAGTGTTTTATTAAGCGGTATATTTTGCACTGTCTCCTGCTGTTGCATCATACGTAGCGCCGGTTACTCTGTAAGCTGCATCAGTGCAAAGAAACACCACCGCTGGCGCAACATCTTCAGGTTGCATCCATGGTATTTTTTGTACTGATTGTGTTTTTAAGCGTGCGGCAATTACATCTTCTTCTTTAGGATTATCCTGTGCAGGTTCACCAGCTTCTTTTAAAGCCAGGTTCCAGCGGCCGGCATTGCGTGTTAAAGGTGTATCTACCAGGCCAGGTTCAACCGTATTAACTGTTATGTTGTCTTCAGCAAGTTCAAGCGCCAGGGACTTCATAAAACCAATGATTGCCCACTTAGATGCAGAATAACTTGATGCTTCTTTAAAGCCATGCCTGCCCTGGCCTGAAGAAATCATTATAATGCGACCTGATTTTTGTGTGATCATCTGGTTAACTACTGCACGTACTGAATTAAAGGTGCCATTTACATTTACATCAATCACATCTGTCCATTGCTTTTGATTCATTTGGGCAACGGGCATGTAAGTTTGTATTGCTGCGTTTGCAATCAGTATATCAATTTTACCAAACTCTTTTATGGCTCTTGCAGCGGCATTGTTCATAGCATTCATATCGCGTATATCAGCTATTACGCTTATAAAGCGCCTTTGTTTAGCCTGCACCAGTTTAGCCGTATCATCAAGGTCTTGTTTTGTGGCAGGTTTATAAGTTGTTTCTGTGCTGGCAGGTGCAGCAATATCAATACCCATAATGTCTGCGCCAGCGTCTGCCAAAGCTAATGCAATGGCCCTGCCTATACCTCTTGCAGCACCTGTTACAATAGCCGCCTTTCCGTTTAAACTAAGGTTATTATTTGGTTGCGGCGAACTGTTTGTTGCTGCATTAGCCGCAAGCGGAGCAACCATTGCACCGCCGGTTGCCATACCTAACGCAGCAAGCATTTTTCTTCTTGACATTTCGTTTGCTTTTATCTGTTTTTTATCGTTATCAGTGTTTTCCATTACAGGTTGTGTTTACACTATCAACACAAAAACCATTCTTTTGTTTTCTTACTTAATGCAAAAGAAGATAAAGCATGAAGTGTTTAATATTATACACATATAACAATGCGTTGTTTATTAGGCAGGATTGATGCATAGCTAGTTTCTTATTATTTTTATTGACATGAAATCAGCCAGCCTTAATGAGATTAAACAAGAGTTACAAAATCTTTCATCGAAACAACTGGCCGAACTTTGTTTGCGGCTTGCAAGGTTTAAGAAAGAAAATAAAGAGCTGCTTACTTACCTGCTATTTGAAGCGCATGATGTGGAAGCTTATACCAATCTTATAAAAGAAAATATACATGAAACATTCAAAACTGTAAACACAAGTAATCTTTACCTGGCAAAAAAAACATTACGTAAAATTTTAAGGCAGGCAAATAAATACATCAGGCATACTTTAAGTAAACAAACAGAAGCAGAAGTAAGAATATTTTTTTGTAATGAACTGAAAGCTGCCGGTATTGCCTTGCATAAAAACAAAGCACTGAATAATATGTACCTGCAACAACTTAAAAAAATAAAAGCAGTGGTTGCAACCTTGCATGAAGATATTCAATATGATCTTAGGAAACAGGTGGAGCAATTATAAGTTCAGAAGTCACATTGTTATATAAAGCCTTGCTTACCTGCCTTCAGCTAATTTTGTGTTATGGCAAAAGCATTTCTTTCTGCAGAATGGCGCAATCTTATTATGGCAAATTATACCATTGATCCTTCGCTTTTAAAAAGCTATTTGCCTTGTGGTACCGAGCTGGATACATTCAATAATGAACATTATATCAGCCTTGTTGGATTTTTATTTACTAATGTAAAACTGCGCGGAATTTCATTTCCTTTTCATACAAGCTTTGAAGAAGTGAACCTGCGTTTTTATGTGCGCTATAAAGAAAATAATGCCTGGAAACGTGGCGTTGTTTTTATGAAAGAAATAGTTCCGCGGCGCATGATAAGCTTTATCGCCAATACATTATATGGTGAACATTACGCCACACATACTATGAAGCATACATGGAAACAAACAGCCAATGAACTTGAAGTTAGTTATCAATGGAAATCTGGCGCTGACTGGAATTATATTAATTGCATTGCAGAAAAAGAACCTGCTTTTGTAAACGCAGATTCAGCAGAAGCATTTATAACAGAACATTATTGGGGCTACACCTTTATAAATGAGCAGTGCACAGGTTTGTACCAGGTAGTGCACCCGAAATGGCGGATACATACAGTAAAAAGCTATGATATATTTTGCAATACAAAACACTTATACGGTGAACAGTTTGAAGCAACACTTAAACAAAAACCAATGTCAGTATTTCTTGCAGAAGGCTCACCTGTACAAGTGATGAACGGCTCAAAAATCAAAATAACATTAAATAAAGTAACGCTTTAATCCCTGTGCTTGCCTGTTACCACGCTGTCAATTTTCTTTCCTACTTTTTTAGCGGTTCTGCCTACAGCGTTTCCTGCATCAACAGCAGCATCCTTAGTTTCATCCCAGGCATTAGCAACAGCGTGCCCTGACTTATCAAAA
>CAZZXW010000392.1:0-3107 GCA_964658095.1 uncultured Parafilimonas sp.
AAGCGGCGGTTATTGCTGTCATCGGCAGGGAAAATAGCATTCAACTTCATTGCAAAGTTGCGGCTTGTGTTCATGAATTGGTTCCAGAGAATGCTGCCTTCCCACCATCTGTCGTATGCAGAGTCTGTTCTGAATACCAGCAACAGTGATAACACAAACCCTAAAAGATTATGCAGCATCGAAAGGTTCTTTGCGTACTTGTCATCGCTGATATGCCACCATAAAAATTCTAGGCAGGCTACAATAAATGAATACACAGAAATAGCAAGAAGCATAGGCAACAGTTGTCGGAACGTATCTTCTTTATGAAAAGTCAGCAGGAACTTGAACCATTTCCGGGGATTGTAAGTAAGCATGTCTGAAATTAACTAAAGTGCTTAAAACAATTTTAAATCCATAAAAATTATAGTAAGGTATTATTTTCAGGAGGGTAACATAATTATAAACTTACTTCCATTATCTTCTTTACTTTCAACTTTAATTGTTCCGCTATGTTCTTTAGTGATAATGTCATAAGCAAGTGATAAACCCAACCCTGTACCTTGTCCTGTTGGTTTCGTCGTAAAGTATGGTTGAAAGATTTTATCAGTAAGGTTTTCAGGAATGCCGTTACCATTATCGCTTACTGTGATTTCAACCTTGTCATTTATTCTGCGAGTCTTTACTTCAGCCATTGGGTGATAGTCATTAGCCATTAGCTTTTTCTTTTCATTCACTGCATAAAATGCATTATTAAAAAGATTCAATAACACTCTTCCAATATCCTGCGGAACGATATTTATTTTGCCGATTGTTTCATCAAAATCTGTTTTGAAATCTGCGTTGAAGTTTTTGTCTTTTGCACGTAAACCATGATAACTTAATCGTAAATACTCATCACATAAAGCATTAACATCAGTTGGTTCTTTTACACCTTTTGTTTGTCTTGAATGTTGCAACATACCTTTTACAATACTGTCTGCACGTTTGCCGTGATGATTTATTTTTTCTTCATTATCTTTTATATCAAGAGCAATTGCTTTTACTTCTTCTGTATTTCCATTGTCAACTTCTTCAACCAATTCACTTATTAACTCTTGATTCACTTCACTAAAATTATTCACGAAGTTCAACGGGTTTTGTATCTCATGTGCAATGCCTGCAGTGAGTTCTCCAAGGCTTGCCATCTTTTCGGATTGAATGAGTTGGGCTTGTGTTGATTTTAATTCGGTTAAAGTACTTTCTACTTTTTGCTTTTGTCTTTCTAATAAAAGATTTGCTTTTTGCTTTTGTTTGTTATTTCTAAACTGTATTAAGGCAATAATTATAACAGCAAGTACTACAATGCCTAATCCAGCAATAGCAAAGTATTGCTGGTTCTTTATACGTTTTGCATCTGCATCTTTCTTATCCTGAACTGCTTTGTTAACTGTTTCTTTTTTATCAAAGTCATACTGCATTTGTGTTTGAAGAATTTTTTTTGCGGCCTCTTCATTTACAACACTATCACGATAAAGAATAAACATTTTATAATCTTCAAAAGCCTGATGGTAATTTCCATGCACGCTATCAAGTACCAAAAGGCCAGCATATGTATCCCGCAAATTTGATTTCATGTCCAAATCTTTACCAAGCTGTAAGGCTTTCTCGAGATAATACTTCGCAGAATCATTGTTTTTAAGTTCTATGTATAAATTCCCAATCATTGTTAAGTTGTCCGCTTCGCCACCTGAGTTTTTGGTTTTTCGCCATATTTGCAGCGCTGAAACATTATAATCAAGCGCTTCGCGAAATTTTTCATTGGCAAGTGCAATATCGCCTGCCTGATACTCTGTTTTTCCTTCCAAATCATAATCTTTTGCAACACCTGTATAACCAAAAGGAAGCCCCCAGCTTGGTGCGTGCCCACCTAATTGTTTAAATATTTCCAAGCCATCAGTATGATATTGCTTTGCCTGCGAATAATTTTTCTTTTTAAAATAATAATCCCCTGTACTAATGGAAGTTTGAGCTATCGCCCATTTGTCTCCAACTTCTTTACGAACCTTTAACGCAAGGAATAAGTTTGCTAATGTTACAGAATCATTACCCATAACATTATTAACTGCTGCGATATACTGGTACGAGGCACCTATATTTTTTTTATCATGCAATTCTTCATATATATTAAGAGCGAGGTATTGATATTTTATAGCTTCAGGATAATTGTCCTGATCGAAATATGCGCCTTCTATATCAGTATATGTGTCGGCAATACCTGATGTGTCATGTAATTGCTGGTAAACTGTAAGTTCAGAAAATAAGTTTTGAAAAACTTTAGCCGGCACGTTTTCCTCATTATACATGAGGGCAATTTTTTGATATATAGTGGCAACATCATGTTTATCATTTATTTGTTCATAAAAAGATTGGGCAGTCGTAAAATTCTTTACAGCCTCACCATAATCTTTTTTCTGAGTGTAAACAAATCCTAAATGCTCATAGGCTTTTGCAATGCCCTTTTTAAAATTTATTGTAGCGGCAAGAGATAAAGCTTTGTTGGAGTATTGAATTGAACTATCAATTTTATATTCATTACAGAGTTCCCAGCTTAGTGCATTCAGCGTATTTACTTTATCTGTATCATCTTTTTGCGCCAGCAATACCTTACTTAGCGAATCAATCTTTAATAAATCAGATTGTGCAAATACTTTAAAAGAAGTAAACAAAGAAATTAATATGAGAACATAAGTTTTCATCATGCGTGTATTGGCAATTCAATTATAACATACATCCTCACCTTCTTTACTTTCCACTTTTATTGTTCAGTTATATTCTTTGGTAATAATGTCATAAGCTACGCTTAAACCCAAACCCGTTCCTTACCCGGTTGCTTTGTTGTAAAGAATGGCTCAATATGTTATCAATGATGTTTAATGGGATGCCGTTACTCATTAAGTTAATGCTTAATTATAGTTGAAGATAAATATAAGTGTATTAGGTATAACCAGGGTACTTTCCAATTCAGTTCCTACTCTCCCCCCATTTACTGATAATTATTGTATCATTGCGTATCATACTGTATCGTTGTTGCGTACAACTAACCTGGCAAACGGTGAATGAAATAAATAACACTGGTTTTGATATTG
>CAZZXW010000393.1:0-3105 GCA_964658095.1 uncultured Parafilimonas sp.
GCCTGGCTAAAACTGTTATAACCATTTAATAAACACAATAAAACACCTGTAATAACGTAAAGTTTTGATTTCATAAAATTGATTGTTTTAAAAATAAAATAGTCGTAATTCAGAGGGGATGGCAAATATAAAAAAAGGCACTTATACCAGTGCCTTTAAATAGAACTAAATTATTTTTATCTTGATAACAACATCTGTTTTGTATCGACCATTCTGCCATCAACAATTAAAGAATATTGATAAGCACCGGCTGAAAGAGTAGAGGTTTCCACTTTTACATTGCCGGAATAACTTCCGTTCAATGTAACTGTTTTTAAAGTCTTGCCGTTTTTATCAGTAATAACAATTGACGCATTTTTATAACCAGAAGGCAAGCTGTAATTTATAGTGGTTGAATTAGAAAACGGGTTAGGTACATTTTGATATATTGTTGCTGATGATAAGCTTATTGTTTTGCCTGCACTGTTATCCGTTGAAAGGCTTGAGCCACCATTTAAAACAGCTGCTTTCAACTGTGCAATATCATTATGCATACTTGCTAATTCATTTTTAAGAGAATCATTTTGTTTTGATAATTCCTGTACAGCTTTAACCAGTGGTACAACAAAATCGCTATAACTTAAAGCATAAAGGTCTTTATCATTCTGTGGCTGATGTATTCCACTGAAATCATAATTCAATTTTTTAGCAGCAGTTTCTACTTCCTGCGCTACAAACCCGGTATATACCTTTTTTTCTTTTGTTGTAATAGCGTCTTCAATTGCTTTATCAGCTGCTGAAGCTTTGCCGGATGTTGGGGATTTACCACCATCTTTTGCATTTTTGTTCTGCATAGCCGTAATGCCCATTTTATCATTCATTCCGTGTATATCATAATTATAAGTAACCGGCCTTAACTGGTTTATAAATTCAAGACCCGGTACATTTTGTTTTATGTTTTTCTTATAACGCCCGTCAGAATAAATATTATAAGTACCAGCAGCTACTACAGATGTTACTGAGGTATTACCTAACATAACCTGGTTGCTGGCTGTGGCAATTGCATCATATCCAACAGCAGTAGCGTTACTCACGCCTTCCTGGTTAACATCTGCAAAACTGCCAAGGGCAGTGTTATAATTGCCGGTAGCATAATGTCTAAGCGCTTCTCCGCCTATTGCTGTATTGTTATAACCCGTTGTATTAGCGTACAATGCTGACAACCCTACTGCAGTATTTTCAACACCTGTTGTATTAGTAATAAGTGCGTAATCCCCAAAAGCTGTACTATAAGATCCCGTTGTATTAGCTGTTAAAGCATTAAAACCTCCTGCGGCATTTGAATAACCTGTTGTATTTGCATATAAAGCTTTACTGCCTATTGCGGTATTATTACTAAATGCGGCGCCATTTTCATTATATAAAGCAGAATCACCAATGGCAACCAAATTCTTATCCGCAGTATTTAAAAATAAAGCATGTGTGCCTATTGCTACGTTGCTGTAACCGCTATTGTTTGAGGAAGCCGCATAATAGCCCATTATTGTATTATCATTGCCTGTTGTATTGTAGGCTAATGCAAGTGTTCCGTTAACTGTATTGTAGTTACCTGTAGTATTATATTCCATTGTAAAACTTCCGGTAGAGGTATTGTAACCTCCAGTTGTATTATATCGTAAAGCATATAAACCTGTAGCTGTGTTATCAGCTCCAGTAGTATTAGCGTACAATGCCTGGTAACCCAAACTGGCATTATAATCACCTGTTGTGTTAGAATAAGAAGCCTGGTAACCAACAGCTGTATTATAACTGGTTGTATTCTTATAAAGTGTCTGGTAACCTAAAGCAGTGTTATAGTTACCTGTTACGTTTGTATACAAAGCCTTACTGCCTATGGCAAGGTTATTACCTGTTGTACTGAAGTATAAAGCCGAATCACCAATACCGATAGACTGATTACCGGTGGTATTGCTGTACAAAGCTTTAATACCAAAAGCTATGTTTGAGTAACCGGAGGTATTTAAGTACAATGCTTTTGTACCATTAGCCACATTGTTACTGCCGGTTGTATTGGTAAACAATGCCTGGAAACCTGCTGCAATATTGCTGGCACCTGTGGTATTGTTATACAATGTTTGAAAACCTTCCCCGGTATTATTATCACCGGTAGTATTCCTGTATAATGACAGAGAACCAACAGCCGTATTTCGTAAACCTGAACTGTTATTTAGCAGTGCAGAATCACCTATGGCAACAAGATGATCGCCGCTTACATTCTTATACAAAGCATAAGCACCCACGGCAATGTTTGCATAACCATTTTTGGTATTGTACAAGGCATTATATCCAAACGCTGAATTAGAACTGCCTGTAGTTATATTTTTTAATGCCTGGAAACCAACGGCAGAATTCTGGGTGCCTGTAACACCGGAACTGCCTGCATTATAACCGGCAAAGATGTTTGAATTTAAAGGAGCAGAAAAAGCCGGAGTTCCGTTAAGATAAATACCGTTAGTTAAGTAAATGTATTTCCAGCCAATGGAAGAAGAGCCGAGGTTTAAAGTACCTGTGCTGCCGGCAACAAGGCTGTGGTTAATGGCAGTTGTTGAAGCAAGATTTGATAAGCTGGTATTAGCCTGGCTTAAACCTTTGAAATGCATAAAAAGAACTGCTGTACTTACAGCATACATGTAAATTTTTGGTTTCATACAAAAATGTTTTAAAGATGATAAAATGAATAAACGCTTAAGCTTTCAGAGGGGGAGCAGTATTCAAAAGGGGATACGAATATATATACTTTTTTTATCCAGCCAAATGATTTTTAAATTAAATCTATTCGCAAAAAGTACCTGAATTAATCAGCGAGGCATAACATGTAAAATTCTTTATCACTACATTAAACATTAAGCCACCAGTAAGCTTAAATAAAAATAAATTTATAAAAAAGATAAGTGAGGATTAACAATGGTAATAGGTAAGTTTTATTGTACAGGCATGAAAGCCTCTTTTAATTGCTGTACCTGCTTTTTAAAAGTTTCAAGATCATTTTGTTTTTGTTTGATGAAGCTGTTGTCATCAAAACTTCCAACAACAAATCTTTTAATAGCCATATATACGCTTTAGAAG
>CAZZXW010000394.1:0-1690 GCA_964658095.1 uncultured Parafilimonas sp.
TTGCAGCCAGCTTAATGTCATCAACGGTAAGCGCATTTACGTTTTGTTCATAATTAAATATGCGCTGCGGATCATCATTCTGAAAATAAATATCCTGCAATTTGCTGCTCCAGAAATTGTTTTCTTTTAATTGAACTTTGTATTGTTCAATCCATGTTTTCTTTACTTTATTTAAATCGGTTTGTTTAGGTCCAAAGTTTTTTATTGAATCAATTTCAGCTTTTGCGCTGGTAAGCAAAGTATCAACATTTCGTGGGCCGCAGGGCAGTTCAAGCACAAACGAAAACCTGTTATAAGGCAACTTTTCCAAACCGCCATAAATGCCACCGCTATACATAGCACCCAGCTTTTCACGCAAGTCTTCAATAATTTTTATATTAAGGATTTGTGTGAGCGCAGCTGCTTTTAAAGCAAGGTCTTCATCATAAGCTACAGTGCCGGAATAATATTTTATGATAAGACTTTTATCTTCTGAGCCTTTATAAACATTCAGGTTAACATCGCCCTGCAAAGGCCGCACACCATTATCAGCAAACAAAGCTTTATTATTTGTATGCGGTAAACCGCCAATATATGTTGCCAATAAATCTTTAGCAGAATCAACATTTATATTGCCTGTAAAAATGAATGTGAAATCATTTGCATCACTAAATTGATTATTATAAATTTCAAGTGAACGGTTTAGATTAACGCTATCATAGTATTGCGGTTTTGGAACAATAACAGGCATCAACGCATTACGCTGAAACAAGGTTTGATAAAACGTATCAACAAAAGCCGTTTGCGGATCTTGCATTGCATATTGTACCGCAGATTTTTGTTTTTCCTTCCAGGCATTAAACAACGCTTCATCCTTTCTTGGCACGGTAAGATATAAGTATAATAACTGCAGCAAGGTTCCAAAATCTTTTATACTGCTGCTGCCATTTATATTTGCGGATAAGCCTGATAAACGTGTTGATACGCTGGCATTTTTGCCGGCAAGATATTTTGAAAGATCAGTTGGAGAGAAATTAGCAACACCCATTTGTTGTACAATGGTTGAAGCATACGTAGCATTATATTTATCTACAGCGTTATAACGTGAAATACCGCCTTTATGAAAACCGGTAAGCAATATTTCATCATTTTTAAAATCAGTTGGTTTAATAACTACTTTGGCGCCATTTGAAAATGTAAGTTCAGTAGTACCGAGCGTTGCATTCTTTGTTTCGTTTGTAATGGTACCGGCAGCGGGTTTGTTTTTTAGTAATGATGATGCAACTGCTTTTTCTATGTAAGCTGTTACAGGTGCTTTCATAGCAGCATAAGCCATGCTCAATAATTGAGTGCTGTCAGGCAATGTATAATTGCTGCCTGATGGGCCTGTTAAGCTTACATAAATATGCTGATCTTTTTTTAACGGCGCACTCAATGCGTTTACTTCACTTAATGTTATGCCGGGTAGTAATTGATTATAATAATTATACTCTGCAGTTATACCTGGAATACTTTCCTGCGTTGTAAAATTTCTTATGTATTCATCAGCATATGCAGATGATTCTTCTTTTGTTCTGTTGTTATAGGCCTGTTGTATAAACGCCATCTGGCTTTGTTTGGCACGTTCCAATTCAGCTTGTGTAAAACCAAATTCTTTAACGCGTTCAATTTCATGCATAAAAACATTTAACGCAGAATCAGGGCCGCTTTT
>CAZZXW010000394.1:1700-3085 GCA_964658095.1 uncultured Parafilimonas sp.
AACCGGTTGAAGCAAATAAAAACGGAGGATTATTACTTTTCGCCAATTCTGCCAAACGCTGGTTAAGCATTGATGTAAAAAGCGTTTTTAAAAGATCATTGCGGTAATCATTTAAAGTTGTTTCTGTTTTAGCTTTATAAAAAGGATAATCCACTTCGACAAAAAAGTTGGTAGCTTCTTTATCTGTTGCAACTACAGCTTCATCTTTTTTGCGTGCAGGTACATCTGCATAAAATCTTTTCTTTTCATTTGATGGATTTTGTAATGAGCTGAAATATTCTTTAACAAGCTGCTCTGTTTTGTTCACATCTATATCCCCAACAATTATTACAGCCATTAAATCCGGCCTGTACCAAGTATGATAAAAACGCCTGATAGCATCGTGTGGAAATTTTTGTATGATACTGTCTCTGCCAATCGGCAGGCGTTGGGCATATAAAGAACCTTCATACAAAACAGGAAACGTTTTGCGTTGCAAACGATCTTCAGCGCCTTTGCCTAAGCGGCTTTCTTCGAGTATTACACCGCGTTCGCCATCAATCTGGTCATCATCAAAAGATAAATTGCCTGCCCAATCATCTAACACCGTTAAGCCTTTTCTCAAGTTTGATGTATCAGTTAACGGAATCGGTAAAATATAAACCGTTTCATCAAAACCCGTATAAGCGTTTAAGTCAGCGCCAAACTGAACACCAATGCTTTGTAAAAAGCTTACCAATTCATTCTTTTTAAAATGTTCGCTGCCATTAAAAGCCATGTGTTCATTAAAATGTGCAAGCCCTTGCTGGTCGCTATCTTCGAGAATTGAACCTGCGTTTACAACGAGCCGCATTTCTGCTTTGTTCTCAGGTTTTTCGTTATGACGGATATAGTAAGTTAAACCGTTTGCAAGTTTGCCAATACGCACAGCCGAATCAACAGGCAATTTCTGTGAAAGGTTTTGTGCATGTAATACAGTACTTACAACAAAAAATATAAGCACGAAAAAATATGATCGGTACATTAAAAAAAAGTTAAGCCGCAAATATATCTTGTGAAAGGTTAATCTAATTACCCGCTTATCATAATCAAATATTAATAATTGCCGTTATTTTACAGCTATGAGAATTGCATTAATTGGTTTTGGAAAGATGGGTAAAGCAATTGCTGAAATTGCTGAAGCTAATGGTGATGAAATTGTTTTAAAAATAACTTCATCTGATAAAGAATTATTTACAGTTGATAACATTAAGAAAGCTGATGTCGCTATTGAATTCACCAGTCCACACAGCGCAGTTACAAATATAAAATTGTGCATGGATGCTGCCGTGCCCGTTGTTTGCGGCTCTACAGGCTGGTTAAAACAATTGGAAGAAGTAACTGATTATTGCAAGAAAAAAAATGGA
>CAZZXW010000395.1:0-3075 GCA_964658095.1 uncultured Parafilimonas sp.
AAATACACTATCAGCCATTAATGTAAACATTTGTAACTTGCGTTCTCTAAAAATAAAAAGTATGAGCACAGTTAAGGTTGCAATAAACGGATTTGGAAGAATCGGGCGCCTGGTATATCGCCAGATATTTGATATGGAAGGTATAGAAGTTGTTGCGGTTAATGATCTTACGAGCCCTAAAGTATTAGCACATCTTTTAAAATATGACAGTGCCCAGGGCAGGTTTAATAAAGATGTAAAACCAACAGAAAATTCTATAAATGTTGAAGGACATGAAGTAAAAATATATGCACAAAAGGATCCGTCACAAATTCCATGGAAAGATCATGATGTGGATGTTGTTTTGGAATGCACAGGATTTTTTACGGATAAAGCTAAAGCAGAAGCACATCTAAAGGCTGGCGCAAAACGCGTAGTAATTTCTGCACCGGCAACAGGCGATCTTAAAACAATTGTTTTTAATGTTAACCATGATACATTAGATGGTTCTGAAACAGTCATTAGCTGCGCATCATGTACCACCAATTGTTTGGCGCCAATGGCAAAAGTGCTGGAAGATACTTATGGAATTGTAATGGGTTTAATGACAACCGTTCATGCTTACACAAATGATCAGAATACACAGGATGCACCGCATCCAAAAGGTGATTTAAGAAGAGCAAGAGCTGCAGCTGCGAATATTGTTCCAAACAGCACCGGTGCTGCAAAAGCAATTGGTTTGGTTATCCCAAGTATTAAAGGCAAATTGGATGGAACTGCACAGCGTGTGCCTACGCTAACTGGTTCTTTAACTGAACTTACAACTATTCTTGGTAAAAAAGTTACCGTTGAAGAAGTTAATGCTGCCATGAAAGCCGCATCCAACGAAAGCTTTGGTTACACTGAAGATGAAATTGTAAGCAGTGATATTGTTGGTATGCATTATGGTTCTTTGTATGATTCAACACAAACCAAGGTACTTACCGTTGGAGAACAACAACTCGTTAAAACTGTAAGCTGGTATGACAATGAAATGAGCTATGTAAGCCAGTTAGTAAGAACTGTAAAATATTTTGCAGAGCTGATCAATAAATAATTTCTCATTATTGATTCGGGATGTAGCGCAGCCCGGTAGCGCATCACGTTCGGGACGTGGGGGCCGCTGGTTCGAATCCAGTCATCCCGACGAACATTTTAATTAACTTAACTTAAAGCCTGCAAAATCAACAGTTGCGGGTTTTATATTTTTATAATTTACCTCATTTTAATCATTCTCACACGGTTTATCTCATAGAATTTATGGAAGTTTAGCGCTCATAAAAGAGATATTATTACAGTTTTAATTCTATCTACATTTACGCATTTAAAACGCTTTAATCCGTTTTTCTAACGTTGCAATAGAAAAATTACACTGTATAGTTACATAAGTTTTAATCAACTCTCCTGCTAATTTATATTTGAGCTTTATGAAAAGAATCGAGTGTAACAATACAGACAGCAACCGAATCGTTAGATAAAATTGGTGCGTATATTATTTAAAACATAGACAATGCAATTAAACATAATGCATTGGATGCTGATAAATATGGTTAATATAATTTATTTTTTACTGATGCGATATACATCACCATCGTCAGTTATTGCATACAACATATTGTTCAAATATGTTACGTCGCGAAAGCGCTGATTTTTATCAGTAAGTAATCTTTCTTCACCAATAACTTTGTTATTTTTAATTACAAGCCTGTCCAGTTGCTGGCCGCTAAGTGAAGCAATGAATAAATTGTTTTTCCATTCAGGTATCGTATTCCCTTTGTAAAAACAAATGCCGCTTGGTGATATTACAGGATCCCAATAATAAAGCGGTTGCTCCATTCCAGCTTTTTGCTGAATACCATCACCAACTTTGTCGCCGCTGTATTCCCTGCCATAAGTTATAACGGGCCAACCGTAATTTTTTCCGGGATGTATAATATTTATTTCATCACCACCACGGGGTCCAAATTCTGATTCCCATAATTCACCTGTTACTGGATTTATATCAAGCCCTTCAGGATTGCGATGTCCGTAAGAAAATATTTCAGGCATTACACCGGCTGCTTTCAAAAAAGGATTTCCTGCAGCAGGTTTACCATCGGTTGTTATTTTTATTATCTTTCCAAGATGTGAATTTAATTGTTGTGCCTGCACCCTGTTTTCAGCAGTAGATTTTTCGCCAACACTTACAAAAAGATTTCCGACTTTATCAAACACCAATCGGGAGCCATATTGCAAATTGCCATTTGTAGCAGGAGTTGCACGAAATATTACAGATACATTTTCAACCTTTCCCGTAGCCTCATTCAATTTTCCCTTTGCGACTGTTGTTAAACTTCCCTCTTGATATTTTTCAGAATAGCTCCAGTACATTATTTTGTTTCTTGAAAAACTTGGATCAAACGCTACATCAAGCAAACCACCTTGTCCTGCAAAAAGTACATCAGGAAAGCCTGTAATTTTTTTTACCAGCTTTCCGTTTGCATCATGAATTTCCATGTAACCTGATTTTATGGTTATCATTAACCTGCCATCAGGCATTGCTGCAATCGCAAAGGGAGGGCCGAGTTTCTCTGCTATTTTTTCAACTTTGTACGGCGTTGTTGTTTTTACGCCGGTAATTCTTGTTTGCCCGTTGAAAGCAGGCTTGTAATTGCTGTTTGGTGCCTTTGTTTCAACCGGTGGCAAACCAGTAGTATCTGTGTTATTGTTATAAGGAGTTGCATTATTGGCACAGACTGTTGTATAAACAAGCATCAGACTAATTGATAAGAAAAGATTGGTTTGCGCTTTCATAAATAACTTTATTTAAAAGTGAATAACTTAAGGTTCGAATTTATCTAATCATCTTATTAATTGTGAAGGTAATCGCAATTATCCCGCCGTAAAGTATACAGATTGCAGAATTCTTCTAATATCACGATTATGATTGCTTGTTAATGAACCGATTAAAATGCAGTAATTTTTAAAATTGATAATTGTTAGGCATGATGCGATAAAAAGCAATTATGCATTCAACAATTAATGAAACTTTCATTCGCTGGGTCAGTGTCAGCTATA
>CAZZXW010000396.1:0-3068 GCA_964658095.1 uncultured Parafilimonas sp.
TTGAATATTTGTTTTAATAAATGCCGGCGGATGCAACTCATCTTTACTAACCTGGTTTTCTATCAATGCCTGGAAATCAAGGATTGCTTCTTTTACTTCATTATGTGCAGCAGCCATTTGTTCTACTTCTGCAGTTTCTTCAGCAGTAGACAAGCCGAGAACATAACTCTCGATAATTCCACTTTCTATGTAACTCCTGATGTCCATCATTTTTTTAATAACTCTCTTAAATTAATAAGCGCACTGCGTAATCTTGTTTTTACAGTGCCCAACGGCATATTTAAAAGTTTTGAAATTTCATCTTGTGTGTATCCCTGGAAATAAGCCAATTCAACCAACACTTTTTGTTCTTCCTTTAAGCCTGATATAACTTTTTTAAGACCTATATTATCAATCTCAGTATTTACAGAGCCGGCTGCATCATATACGCTTTCTGTTAATTCACGGTTTTGTTTTTGCGAATTATAGCTCTTACTTCTTAATGTATCTATGCTTGCATTACGGGCAACATTTATCATCCACGTAAACAAACGGCCTTTATCTGCATTATATTGATCTATCTGTCGCCATATTTTTACAAATACTTCCTGCAATACATCATTTGCCTGCTCTCTTTCATGCACTATTGATACAATTACAGTATACAGCGATGCCGAATAATTATCATATAAATAATTGAAAGCAGCCTGCGTACGCTGTTTAAGCATACTCACAAGTTCAGCTTCATTATATTTTAATAATTCGGGCATAAAAGGCAAACGATATTTGAAAGTTAGCCTACCATTTTTTCGTAAGCATCGGCATCTGCAAGTGTTTTCACATCTTCAGGATTTGCAATTTCAATCTTTACCATCCAGCCTTCACCATACGGATCTTTATTCACAAGCTCTGGGTTGTTATTTAATAGATCATTTACTTCAATTATTTTACCTGCAACAGGCATAAACAAATCACTTACTGTTTTTACAGCTTCTATTGTACCAAACACTTCTTCAGCTGTAATATCTTTTTCTATTATGTTGATATCAATGTAAACAATATCACCTAACTCACTTTGTGCAAAATCTGTTATACCAACTATGGCAGTGTTGTCACTCGTTAATCTTAGCCATTCGTGGTCTTTTGTATATTTTAAGTCTGCAGGAAAATTCATGTATTAATTTTTATAAAAGTATAATTAAGCAATAAGACTGCCAAGCTCAATTAAGCATGCGCATCTTCATTCTAACATTCTTTAACGGCCGGTCATTCTGATCTTTTTCAACGGCTGCAATTTTATCAACCACATCAAGTCCTTTTATCACTTCACCAAACACAGTATAATTCTGATCAAGAAAAGGCGTGCCGCCGATTGTGTTATATAGTTTACGTTCCGCTTCTGTGTAATAAAAACCAGGATTGGCTTGCCTTGCCCCGCATTCAATTTGATTTAAAACAGTATCACCATATTGTTTGCCTTCAACAATATAAAACTGGCAGTTGCTGCTTGCTTTTGCAGGGTTATCTGTTCTTGCCATTGCCAACGCACCTTTTTTATGAATAAGATTATCTTTAAACTCAGCAGGTATCATATCACCTGGTGCTTCACCATTACCTAATTGTGCTGTGCTATCTGCATCTTTACTTGTTGGATCACCGCCCTGTATCATAAATCCCTGGATTATGCGATGAAACAAAAGGCTGTCATAAAACCCTGCTTTCACTTTTGAAATAAAATTATCGCGGTGCAATGGTGTTGAATCGTATAATTTAACCACGATGGTTCCAAGGTCTGTTTTTATCTCAACGAGTTTTTCTTTTGATACAATAGCTTTTGACGCTGTCGCAATTTTTTTTACCGGTTTAACTTGTGCGTATAAAGAATAAATGCACATAACCATGCATACAGTTAATACAAATTTTCTCATAGTTTAAAATTCTTCCTGTTCAAAGTAAAATAATATATGATCTTTTAAAAGATTTTCCTGTTCCATCAGCGAAACTGCAGGCAACTCTTTTAATTGCTTAAAGTGTGGCCAGCCATCTTGATCTCTTCCTTCAATTGCATAGTAACCACTCTCACTTAAAAGCGTGCAAACAGCCACATGCATTAAATCCTGCTTTTGTTCTTTGGTAATTTTTTGTTGTATAAAACCTGTTTCCTGCATGCCGATTAAAAATAAAATCGCCTCCATGTCAGGCTTCTTGCCAAAGCGTTCTGCAAGCTTTGCTTCAAGGTTCCACCAACGCTGCTGTAAATCTTGCGATGCTATCATGCGGCGCAAATATAGCAGTGTTAGTGCAAAGGTTATCTTTGGCGAAAAAATAGTAACATGTTGCAGGTAAGTTTATTAAGACAAAAAACAGACTGGGTAAAAGAACGTCTTGCAATAAAAAATTTTAAGCAAACAGAATTAGTTGATGAGATTATTGCTTTGGATGATGAACGCAAAAAATTACAAGCAGAATTCGATTTATTACAATCAAAAATAAATACTTCAAGTAAAGACATTGGAAAATTGATGGCAGCAAAAAATGCGGCTGAAGCAGATAAACTGAAAGCTGCTGTTGCTGAATGGAAAGCATCACTTGAACCAATAAAACAACAATCATCAGCGGTTGAAAAAAAATTAAATGATGTATTAGTTTTATTGCCAAATCTTCCATCTGAATTAGTACCAAAAGGTTTTAGCGCAGAAGATAATCTGAATATAAAAGAAGGTGGCACAAAGCCCGAACTTACAGCTGATGCTTTACCGCATTGGGAGCTTGCAAAGAAATATAAACTAATAGACTTTGAACTTGGAACAAAAATTACCGGCAGCGGTTTCCCGGTTTATACAGGCAAAGGCGCAAAGCTGCAGCGTGCTTTAATTCAATATTTTTTAGATTATAATTCTAACGCGGGTTATAAAGAAATTATTCCACCGTTTATGGTGAATGAAGACAGTGCATTTGCAACAGGCCAATTACCGGATAAAGAAGGGCAGATGTATTATGTAAATGAAGATAAATTTTACCTGATACCAACTTCTGAAGTGCCGGTTACAAACATTTATCGTGATGTGATTTTAAAACAGGATGAATTG
>CAZZXW010000397.1:0-3050 GCA_964658095.1 uncultured Parafilimonas sp.
GTTACATTTATTACGCTGGCTTGAAAAAATTTTAGGCAAAGCAGGTTTAATTGCAATAAGAAAATTTTTTGGTGTAATACTGCTTGCTATTGCAGTAAAAATCTTCGGAACTAATCTTATTCTATTTAAAAAATAATGGTTTTTTATTCAGATGTTATGCAAAGGTTTCCCATATCCATCTAACCATTTGCTTTGCATTTGTCTGGTTTGAAAACTCATCTGTTAAACATTTTTTTCTTAGCTAAATTTCCTTTGCAGTAAAAGGCTGGTGGTATAACATAGAAATGCGTTCAACAAATTCATTCGGCGTATTAACTACATGGCAAATGCTTTCTAACGGAACGCCATCAATCATTTCATCATTTACAACGCAATGCCTGCCATTATATAAAGCATTAAGCAGTTTTATCTTAATGCCGGTACTATTAAATGATGGCAATACATTTACATGCGCTTTTGCGATTACATCCTGCATCTGGTTTTCATCAGGGTTTGCAATCATGCATCCAAATTTATTTGCCTCAACAATTGCCGTAAGTTTTGCTGATGGATTTTTACCGGCAACTATAACCGGCATTTTAAGCTTGCTGAATACATGTTTAAAAAGCCATTTAACCGCAAACTCATTTTCTTCAACCTCAAGATTGCCATGGTATAAACAGTAAGAGCCAAAGCCTTCTTCAATCTGCACCTTCCAGTCTGGTATAAATAAAGGCAGATAATCCATTGTTTTACAATCAAGCTCCTTCCTGTAGTATTGGGTATCTTTATATGTGGCAGCCCAATATGCTGTTGCATTTTTAGCCAATGATTTTTCATAACGCAGCAGTTGCTTTGATTCAAACAAATAATAAATCTTATTCTTTAAACTACCTGAATATTTATATAAGTTCTTGTAATATTCATTCTCAACATTATGAATGCGCACAAATTTTTTCCTGTTGGCAAAACGTGCATCATTCGTTATGTATGTACAATGCACGCCTTCCATAAATACCGGATAATCATCTTGTAAAAGCCTTTGTATAAGCTCTTCATCATTACGGCTTGCAACTATGTAAGGCAGTTTTGAAAACAATTTCTTTGCGCCTAAGTCTCGTTTATAATAAAACACTTCTTCGCAGTATTTATTTAATTCGGGTTGCTCATCACGTTCTTTGGTAAAACAATGCAGGTGAATTTTTACGCCTTCTTTTTGCAGCGCCGGCAGTTTATAAAACAAATCATACACGCCGCCATAATCAGCCGGGTAAGGAACGTTTAATGCAATTATGTGCAGGTGTTTTTCCATTATAAATTGTTTGCAAAGTTTACAAGTTTTCTATTCTTAATTTCATCAAGCATACATTCAAATACTTCGCGCCAGCCTTTCCAGTGTTCTTTATTACTTAAAGTAGAATTATGCCAAAGCGGGATAAACACGCCATTATTTTCAGCCACAACATTAATCAAATCTATTATGATTTTTTTTGCTTCGCTGATGCTTAACTTCATTACATCATTTAATATGCCTTCCATAATTGCAAAAGGAAAAAGGCGAAGATTGGTTGCTTCATTCTTTTCCAGATCAAAAAATAAAAATGGTTTGCACGTACCTGCACGAAAACCATACGCATCATGATAACCGATTGTAAAATCATGCTGCATATCATTCTCTATTAAATTACGATAGGTGTAGGGCAATTGTAACTTTAAATAATGCTGCCGGTTAAACACAACTTTATCATTAACTATTTCTTCAAGCCAATGTTTTTCTTTTTCAATTAATTTTTTATTTGAATTAGATGCATAAGAAGGATGAAGGCCTGTTATGTGCTTTGTATGAATACGTTGTATAACCTTGCGAAATGTTTTGTTTTTGTACGATGGGTTTTTATCATAAGTATTATAGCTGCCCATATTAAAAAAGAACAGCGATTTATTTTGATCAATGCAGTTTAATATATAATCAAATGTATCATACATATCTTTTTTGAGATGTAATAAAGTGAGCAACTGATCAATCAGATCGTTAAACTGAAATTTGAAAACCTTTTTTATTATTCCGCCGGCAATGCGTTTTAAACTTCTGTTTTGATAAGCGTACGCAACATCAATATCAAAACTTAAAACGAAAGCTGCTGTTGATTGTTTAAGTTGTATGGAAGGAAATTGTTTGGCAAGCACTTTCTTTAACATATTCAACCAAAGCTCAACAACAGGAATGTGCAATGCATTTAATGTATATAAAATGCTGTTCCTGTAATCATAGTTCCCAAACTTATCGGTTGGCTTATTTAAATATTCTTCATAGCGGCTTAATAAATAAAATATAGCAGCAAACACATCAAACCCAAGTGCAGCTTCATTTTCATGCTTAAATATAACAGGTATCTCATTCAGCTTGTCCGCATTTGGTTCAATCTTTTTTATACCAGTTTCAAACAATAAAGTATCGCTAAAAAAATACAATGCGTCATCAAACTTCTCTTTAGCATAAATAATTTTATAGTCAGCGTTGGTTGCAGTAAAGATGTGTTTATCATCATACAACTTATAATCAATACCTAACTGTTCTTTAAAAACATAATCCATTACATAATGTAAACGGTTAGTTATAGATTGAACATAAATTATAAGCATACTTACTATCCTGCTAAAATATTTTTATAAAATTCAAGAAGCCTCTGTTCTTCATTCTCCCAAACCAGCACTTCTCTTGCCTTTATACAATTACTTCTTAGCTTGTTATAAAATTCGTTATCCTCTAATAATTTGTTCAATGCGGCAACAATATTATTTTCTTCAACATTATAAATCAATTCAGCAACTTCATATTCATTATTTATTTTTTGATATTCCGGAAAGCTCATGGTTACCTGCGGAATGCCTGCCTGTATATAATCAAAAAATTTATTGGCAAGCGAATAGAACTGGTTTAGCCCAACCGGTTCAACAAGATTAATTCCTGCATAATATTCGCTGGTTATTTTATCTAACTGATGAGGTAACACTTTTCCTTTCAGTTCAATCTTATCCTGTAATTCATTTGCAATGATTAACTGTTCTAT
>CAZZXW010000398.1:0-3050 GCA_964658095.1 uncultured Parafilimonas sp.
AGCAAAGCGCCGTCATTTGCAATCCTGTCAATGTTGGGTGTTTGCACCAGTTTATTGCCGTAAGCACTGGTAGCCTGGTAAGCATGATCGTCTGAAAGAATAAAGATGATGTTGGGCTTCTTGTTTTGCGCATGCACGATGCCTGAATACATTAAACAAAACAGGCAAAATGTTTTGAAGATTTTCATCTTACAATATTACACACTGATTGAAGAATGTGTAATACTTAGCTTGAGTAGCTAATCCTTTCGGCAATCATTTAGCAAAGCCACGACGGTTATTTTTTTAAATGCTGCTTTAGTTTGTTTCCTAAATCTGTAAAAGAAAATGGTTTGTTTAAAATACCATCGGCATAATGGGAATGATAATCTAACAATGCCGCAGGATCAGCTGAGATAAGAATGATTTTTATTCGGAACGGCAATATGTTTTTTAAGTCTTCTGAAATATGCCTGCCATCATCATCTTTTAAATTAATATCTACTAGTACTAAATCTGGTTTAATCTCAAGCAGGCTATCCAAAAAATATTCGGAGTTTTCAAACGTAGTTACGGCATAACCTTCTTTTTCACCCCATGCTTTTACAGACGTTAGCAAATCTGTTTCATCATCAATAATAAATAACTTTTTCATTAAGAGATTTTACACATTATTAGATTAAACCGGGAAAGTGTATATCAAAACAAAATTCTTGCCTTTATTAATAAACGGAAGTTTAATGTTGTATGATAGTTTAATTTAAGATGATTGCAGCGTTATACTTATGGATAACTCGTTCAAATAAACATACGAATTACATGCAATAAAAAACTTGTTGCATTACACTGCAGTATGCTGTAGAAATAGGGGCGAAGCGAAATTGCCGTTTAAATTTTGATTGCTATATTAAGAAGCAAATGATTAACACACCTTGAAGATAATATACTGTTCCCGTACAATTAACTGTCCGTTTTCGAACGCTTTTTATGATTCATGAATTCGAAATGCCTGCCACACAAAGGTTTTGGCATTGGCATATTGGTTGAGCGGATTTAAGTTTAATCTCCGGTGATTAACAACATAAAAATCATTTTCAATGTTTAAAAATTATTTCAAAACTGCATGGCGCAGCTTATGGAAGAATAAGTTTTATACAACAATCAACATCCTGGGGCTATCAATCGGATTAACTACGGCCATACTTTTATTGTTATGGGTACAAGATGAAAAAAGCTTTAATAAGTTTAACAGAGACTACAACAGAATTTATAACCTGAGTGCACATTTTAATATAAGCGGAAAAGAACAAGTATGGGGTGGAGTTCCTGGCCCTTTATACCGAACTGCAAGATCATTGCCGCAGGTGCAAAACATTACAAGGGTAAGTGAAGACTGGGTAACGCTTCATACGCTTAACGATAAAAAAATTATTACAGGCCTTCATGTTGCTTATGTTGATAGCAGTTTCTTTTCCATCTTCAATTTTAATACAAGCCTTGGCAACACTACCAATTTGTTTACATCAACCAATAATGTTTTGCTTACAGATGAAACAGCAAAGAAGATATTTGGAACAAATGATGTAGTTGGAAAAATGGTATTGTTAGATACAGCAAATTTTATTGTTACCGGTGTATTAAAAAGCTTTCCTCAAAACTCATCGCTGCGTTTTGATGCGGTGTTTCCGATGAGTTTTTATGCACGCATTTTTACCTTGAATGGCGGCAATGGCGACTGGAAAACGATTGATGAAGATCTTGGTGATTACAGTTTTGATACTTATGTAAAGTTGCAGCCAAACATTAATGCAATATCTGTTGCTAATGCTTTTACCAAGGCTTACAAAGATGCACGCAATGGTGACAGTCAAACAAAATTTGTGTTACAACCTTTGGCTGAAAAACATTTAATATCAGCAGACGGAAATAAATCCGGTTTGCGCATTGTGCAGGTGTTTATCATCATTACTATTTTGTTGCTTGCAATTGCTGCAATTAACTATGTGAATCTTTCAACAGCAAGATCAATGGCAAGAGCCAAAGAAGTAAGTGTGCGCAAAATAATTGGTGCCAGCAAATGGCAATTGTTTATTCAATTTGTTATAGAAACAGTTATCATCTTCATCATAGCTTCAGTGCTGGCATTACTGTTTACCACATTGCTTATTCCAGCTTATAATGATATCTCCGGTAAATCATTGGAATTTTCATTAAGTGATCCTTCAGTGTGGATGCTTATTGGTGCGGCTGTTTTAGGAACATTATTGTTAGCCGGAATATATCCTGCCATTCACTTGTCTTCATTCAATCCTATTAGTTCTTTAAAAGGGAAATTGAACCAAAGTATCAGCAATACTATACTGCGTAAAGTGTTGGTCGTTTTTCAATTTTCTATTTCTGTAATGCTGATTATCTGCACACTTATTATTGGCAGGCAAATGAGATATATCAGCAAAATAAATTTAGGATACAACAAAGCATATGTTTTTACTGTGCCGCTTAGTGATCAGGCCATCAATCATATTAATGCTGTTAAAGTAGAGCTGAATAAAACACCTGGAATAACTGGTACATCGGTATCAAACGTATACAACATTGCAGATTTTGGAAGTTCAACAGGCGATATTGATTGGCCTGGTAAACCCAAGGATGATAACATGATTGTAACAAGTGCCAACGTTGATAAAGATTTTATTCCGTTAATGAATTTCAGTTTTGTTGAAGGCCACAACTTCGCCGGTATGCCATCAGATACTTCACACTTTATCATTAATGAAGCCATGGCAAAGCAAATAGGCTTAAAACCGCCGTATGTTGGCAGGCAAATAAGCTTGCATGACAATAAGGGAACTATTATCGGGGTTGTGAAAGATTTTCATTTTCAATCATTAAAAACGCAGATAGCACCTTTTGTTTTCTGGACACAAAGGTGGAAAAATATTTTGTATGTAAAAACTACTGCAGCCGGTGCACAGCAGGCAATTAAAGCAGTTGAAAAAATTTATAATCAATATCCGTCTTCCAACCCCTTCACATACAGTTTTATTGATGCAAAATTTGACGAATTGTAT
>CAZZXW010000399.1:0-3029 GCA_964658095.1 uncultured Parafilimonas sp.
CCCTTGCGCCGGCCCTCACTGGGTTGGCGGTACACTGAGAATTTGAAGCCATCGGGGGATTTGAGCTCCAGCTCTTGGCTCATGCGTCGGGTCTCCAGTGCCGTCCACGGGGCAAGGCTGCAGCATAACACAGCGAAGAAAAGATAGCCTCAGGTGTGCCTCTGTCGGTAGATCTGCTCCAATGGGGGTAACCCGTCCCCCAAGACGATCCTGCTAGGCTCGGGGAGCGCGTCCATGGAACAGAAATTCAAAATCGGCGACCTGGTTATGGATAAATTAATGGCTGTAAAAAAAGAAACAGCAAGTTTGAAATAGTTAATAATGTTAGAAACAAATCAATCAAAAAAAATATATTATACCCTGCGTGTTGCAAGTGCTATGTGTTTTATTGGTCACGGTGCTTTCGGCATTATTACAAAAGAAATATGGTGTAATTATTTCGCTGTATTTGGTATGGGTCACAATACGGCTTATACGTTAATGCCTTATTTAGGAACAATTGATATTTGCTTCGGGCTTTTAATTTTTTTTTATCCAATAAAAATAATAGTTGGATGGCTTGTTGTTTGGGGAACTATAACCGCGTTGCTGCGACCGTTATCAGGTGAACCATTTGCCGAATTTATTGAACGTGCAGGTAATTATGGAGCACCACTTGCTTTATTACTGGTAACAACAACACATAAATCAATTGATGTAAAGGACTGGTTTAAGCCTTTGCATGTATCCGAAGCTGTAACTGAAAAAACAATTGCAAATCTTAAGTTGTGGTTAAGAATTGTTGTGTTTCTTTTATTTGCTGGTCATGGCTGGTTGAATCTTATCGAAAAAAAATCACTGCTTGCGCAATATCAATCCTTAGGTTTTTCTAATACTGCAAACGTGGCACACATAATTGGTGCGCTTGAAATACTTAGCGCAGTTACTATATTAATTCGCCCGTTACGTTCAGTCTTAATAATACTTTTTATATGGAAGATGACCAGTGAATTATTTTATCCGCATTGGGAAATATTTGAATTTATTGAACGTGGCGGAAGCTATGGTTCTATACTGGCTTTATGGTTTTTAGTCAATGCTAATGCAAAAACTTCTTTCATTGTAAAGAACATGCATAATGCAAGTCCATCTATTTCTTAGCATTCAAATTTTGTATAGGTTGATAAAAGTTTTTTCATGTTCAATAAAAAAATATTGTTTTTTATACTGATTATTATAAGCGCAAATGTAAAAGCGCAGAAAGATTCTATTCCAACAAGAATATTAGATAGTATAACTGTTAGTACAATTCTTAAAAAAAATTATTACTTATCAGCAACTGAAGGCACCAGCATTTTTGCAGGCAAAAAAACAAATGTGTTGTACGATGTAACGATGGAAGGTAATCTTGCAGCTAATGTGCAACGCACTGCATTTGCAAAAGTTCCGGGTTTAAAGATGTGGGAAATGGATGGCGCAGGTACGCAATTGAACATTGGTACAAGAGGCACAGATTCGCATCGTTGCATAGAAATGAATATGCGGCAAAATGGTTACAATACCAATTCAGATGAGTTTGGTTATCCTGAAAATCATTACACGATGCCCTTGCAGGCAGTGCAGGAAATCCAATATGTGCGTGGTTCTGCTGCATTGCAGTTTGGTCCGCAGTTTGGCGGCATGATGAACTTTATTTTAAAGCAGGGAGATAGCACAAAGCCAATTGCAATTGAAAGCGAACAAACTGCAGGTTCAAACAATTTTTTTAATTCTTATAATGCTGTTGGCGGCACATCGGGTAAAATAAATTATTATGCTTATTATGATTATCGCAGTGGTGATGGCTGGCGCAATGATGCAGCATTTAATTATCATGCTTACTATGCAAACTTTCAATACAACTTTAACAGTAAAGCAAGTTTGGCCTTCCAGTTTTCAAGAATGAATTATGTGCAGCAGATTGCCGGTGGTTTGGATGATATACAGTTTAATGAAAACAACAAACAGGCAACACGCACAAGAAATTATTTTCAACCAGAGATAAACATTCCTGCTATCGTTTTAAATTACGATATATCAGCACAAACACACTTGCAGGTTGAGTCAAATATAATTTTTGGCCAGCGTAACAGCGTGCAGTTCATAAATGCACCAAACATAAAAGATACATTCAATACTGCAATTGGTTCTTATAATCCGCGGCAGGTTGACAGAGATTATTACAATGGTTTTACAACAGAAGCAAGGCTGTTACATAATTATAATTTAGGTAGCAGCACAAGCACACTGGTTGTCGGAATTCGATATTTTAATGAAGCAACAAGGCGCAAGCAAAAAGGTGTTGGTACAACAGGCAGCGATTTTGATTTATCACTCACCCAGCCGTATAAAATAGATCTTAAACTACATACATATAATTATGCTGCGTTTGTTGAAAACATTTTTGCTGTAACAAAAGATTTCATGATTGTTCCGGGCATTCGTTATGAAATTATCAATTCATCAATGGATGGTGTAATAACGGATGGAACCATACCGGTATCATATACAAACAAAAGAAATTTTCCTTTAGGCGGCATTGGGTTGCAATACCAGGTAACGAAAGCAATGCAACTGTATGCTAATATTTCGCAGGCTTACCGCCCTTACCTGTACGCAAACATTACACCGGCAACACAACTTGACCAGATTGATCCAAATCTTAAAGACAGTAAGGGTTATGATATTGATTTTGGAATAAGAGGAAATATTAATAAAGCATTCCGGTTTGATATTAACCCATATTATTTATTTTATGGTGATAGAGTTGGCCTGTTATCATTTAAAGGAAGCGACAGTGCAAACCATTTGCTTACAACAAATATTGGCAACTCTGTTTCAAAAGGCGTGGAGGCTTATACAGAACTAATTATATGGAAGCAAAGCTATACTTCATTTATTTCAGTGTTTAATTCGCTTGCTTATAATCATTCAAGATATACAAGCGGCGAAATAAGCAAAAGCGCAGGCATCAATGTTTCAGTAAAAGGTAACTATGTTGAAAATTCTCC
>CAZZXW010000400.1:0-2986 GCA_964658095.1 uncultured Parafilimonas sp.
TTAAATGGCGTGCATGTAGTAAACACAACAATGTGGGATGCTGGCTGGAAACAAATGATAGCAAAAAGCAAGTTTAAGGAATGGCCGCCGTTTGGTACTTTTAAAACAGGTCATATCGCTTTGCAAGATCATGGGTTTGATGTGTGGTATAAAAATATCATGATAAAAAAATTATAAGGATGCACAAACAAAAAACCCGTTCAAAAAAGCGGGTTTTTTGTTTGTGATTTTAAATGTTTAGCCGTTAATAATAGTATTTCCATCCTTGTGATTGTAGTAATTGTTTCGGTTGATATATCCTGTTGTTTTTAATTACAAGCTGCACTTTTCTTATATCACTTATGTTAACAACAGGATTGCCATCAATCAAAATCAGGTCTGCATCTTTTCCTATCATAACAGAACCATATTTATCCTGAAGGTTGCAATCAAGCGCTGCATTGTAAGTTGCAATCTTTAAAACTTCATTTGCCGGAATGCCAGCCTGCACATATAATTCGAGCTCATGGTGCACCGCATTAGCTTCTCCGCCATCAGTGCCTGCAACCAGCAAAATACCATTATCATATAAAAGTTTCAGCATCTTCATCATGTTAGCGAATGCAGCTTTATAGTCAGCTTTATTCAACTCATTTCCAAAAGGTGTTTCAATTGCAAGATTGGTTTTCCATGCATCCGGCAACCAGTTAACCACAGGCTTTAAATAATTGCTGGTATCACCCTTAAATTCAGCAAACATACCTTGCCATACATTCATAGTTGGGTCAAGTGAGATATGTTTCTCTTTCATCAGTGCTATAAAATCTTTAACCGCTTTGCTGTTCAGATCAAGCTTGCCTGCGTTATCTCCAACCAATCTGAAACGCGTAGGTGTTCTGGTATCAATAGTATCTCCCATAAAATTTAAGAAGATAAAATTCATGTGTGTCACTTCATTGTAGCCTGCATCAATAGCTTGTTCCGCAGTCATAAAAGCAGGTATATGCCCGCATACACGCATACCCAAACTATGTGCATGTGCTGCCATTGGTGCTACCCATTCAGGCTTTATAGCACTATATAATTTTATTTGCTGATAGTTTAATGCATGATAATCATCAATCGCTTTTATACCTTCATCAAGCGAAGAAATTATTGTTCCGGTTGGTCCCTGGTACGGGTCTTCTTTATCAATAAATCCTGATAAATAACTTATGTCAGGACCAAGCATTTTGTTTTCTGCAATCTCTTTTTTATAAGTTAATAAAATTTTTTCATTGCCCATATCTCTTACATGTGTTACGCCACCTGCCATATACATGATGCCTTCATCCTTATCGTAATGCGCATGCATATCCCACAAACCGGGCATTAAAAATTTTCCGGTGCAATCAATTATTGTATCTGCTTTAACTGATGCTTTTTGTGATGGATAAATGGCATTAATTTTTCCATCACGCACTTCTACATCTACATTCTTTTTTACAGTTGCAGTCGAAGATTCAAACAGGTTTGCATGTCTAAATAAAATATAAGAAGGCTGTGGTTTTGAAGTCGCATTTTCCTGTGATTGATAATAACCTTCACTGGCTATTTCCTGTAACGTAAACAATGAATCTGCCCATGATTCATAACCTTTTTTTATTGTTGATTGCCAGGCTGAAGCTGAAGCAAAAAAATTGAGGCTGTCATCAACCCATATGTATTGCGGAACCGGAGAAGGATCATAATAGATGGGATATAATTTTAGGTGAAGCAGAGTATTGTTTACATTGATCGTTTTTGAAACTGGCTCACCCGCATGTACAGATCCGTCTGGAAGCATCTGGAGAGTTTTACCAGGTTGTTGCAAAAGGTATTTTAGCAACAGGTCAGTCATAGCAGGTCCGCCATCATTCACGTTATAAAATTTGCCATCAAATTTTGCAGCTTTTTTTTCACCATTAATAATCCATATCGCTGAATCGCCCTGTACAGTAAATGTTTCTGCATAAGGATTTTTATAATAATCAATGCCGGTTGTATTTACACTAACTATATTTCCTGAATTGCCTGTTTCTAATTTTGTTGCAATGCTGTCGCCACGGCCTCTGTCATTATAACTAAAAAAATAGTTGTAGGTGTTTGGCGATGTTTTCCAAACTGTTTGAATGCCTTTCACCTTGCCTTTACTTACCACAACATAATTTGAAGTATCAGTTTGAGCATTTAAAAGTTGGCAGTAAAATAATGAGAAGAGCAGCAGCTTTTTCATAAACAGTTTTTACGTAATATCAAATATAATAAGATTGTTTTATCAAGTATTTGAGCAGTTCAGCTAATCCTTGGGACATGATTGCGGTGCTACAGCAAAATAGGTGAAGTAAGCAGGTACAATGTTAGAAGCTTTACCAAAACCCTGCAAAGCAAACAAGCCAATGTATTTTGGCTGAAAATTAAATTCAGTAACTGCGGCATCTTTAAAAGCAAAATTTTTTGTTGGACTGCCTGAATATAACAAACGAAATTTGTTGCCGGTTTTCTCAATACGCAATGCAGAATAGGTAAGGTTATTCGCTACAAGATTTTCACTGTTTGAATCAAGCGTAAACAAAGTGAGATGCGCCACTTCTTCAGGTTGAGATAAGCCATTACCTGTTGATTTTATTGCCTGAATGATTATCTCTTTAGGCCTTGAAAAGCCACCAAAAAAATCATTGTACGCTAAAGATAAACGCAGCGTTTTTGAATTATAATTCGTGTCTTCCATTAATAAAATTCCTGCCTGCTGCCATTCGTGTTGCGGAAAGAAATTCTGCAGGTGTACTTCTGTTGTAAAACAATCGGCATTAATTTTTCTAAGCAACAAATTTTTTATTTGTGGCTGATGAACAGAATCCGGCCAGTTATCTCCTGTTAATGTAAACAGTGAAAGTGCGTTTTCTTTGTTTCCACGTTTGCTCCAGAACATTTCGTTTTTATCTTTTACAAACCATCCTTTATGCGATAAAGAGTCATCACTTAGAGA
>CAZZXW010000401.1:0-2984 GCA_964658095.1 uncultured Parafilimonas sp.
GATCTGATTGCGAATTATCAACAAACCATTTTAGGCCCGTTTTGGATTTTGTTACAGCCTGTTCTTACAACCCTTACTTATTATATCATTTTTGGCAGGATCGCTAAGATATCAACAGAAGGTATTCCGCCGTTGTTATTTTATTTGCCGGGCATAATTATCTGGAGTTATTTTTCAGATTGCCTCAACAGCACAATGTATACTTTTCTGCAAAACTCAACCTTGTTTTCAAAAGCATATTTTCCAAGGCTTATTGTTCCGGTCAGTAATATTATTTCACACACAATTCGCATGTTGGTTCAATTGGCTTTGTTTGTTGTAATCTATGTTGTATATACAGTAGTTCATCATCCGGCACATATTTCAACATCAATTATTTTATTACCATTTTTATTATTGCTAACTGCTGCATTTGCTTTGGGCACAGGTTTAATAATCAGTGTTATTACCGCACGTTACCGCGATCTTGATTATGCATTGCAGTTTATCATCCGGCTGTTTATGTTTGCAACGCCGGTAGTATATCCTGCATCTATTGTGCCGGCACATTTTAAAACTTTGTTCTGGTTAAACCCGCTTACGCCTGCTATTGAAACTTTTAGAACAGCGTTTTTTTCAAGTAATTCATTTCAATTACAGCCATTGGTGCTGGCAACTATAATCACTATAATTATTTTATTTGCCGGCATGGCTTTATTTAAAAAGCTTGAGACAAAGCTGATGGACATAATCTGATGAGTGCATTAATGATTAAAGTAGAAAATGTATCCAAACATTATCGCCTCGGTAAATTAGGATCGGGGCGATTAAGAGAAGATATTGCCAACTTCATTAAAAGAAAATCATCCGCTAGTAATGAAATCAATCATAATTCCAAACAGGAAATCTGGGCATTACGCAATATAAATTTTGAAGTTGAACATGGTGAAGTATTAGGTTTTATTGGTAATAACGGTGCAGGTAAATCCACCTTACTAAAAATTATTTCACGCATTACATTACCAACATCCGGATGTGTATTTGGCAAAGGGAGAATTGCAAGTTTACTCGAAGTAGGCACCGGTTTTCATATTGAACTTACAGGCAAAGAGAATATTTATTTGAATGGAAATATTCTGGGGATGAACAAAAAAGAAATTACATCAAGGCTTGATGAAATAATTGATTTTTCGGGTATAGAAAGGTTTATTGATACGCCTGTTAAACGTTATTCAACAGGTATGTATATGCGGCTTGCATTTGCTGTAGCAGCACATCTTGATCCGGAAATTTTAATTGTTGATGAAGTGTTGGCCGTTGGCGATGCGGAGTTTCAACGCAAGTGTTTGGGTAAGATGAAAGAAGTGTCTTCACAACAAGGTAAAACGGTTTTATTTGTGAGCCACAATATGCAGGCACTTAAAAATCTTTGCAACAAATGCATTGTGCTTGAACATGGAACGATCACAGATGAAGGCACGCCTGAAGTAGTAATTGGCAACTATCTTAAAAAACACAAAAATAACTTTACACATCAATCATATAAATCGCCGGAAACGGCGCCGGGTAATGATTACATAAGAATTAAAGAAGCTGCATTAAGCGCAGAGTATGTTGATGGTTTTGATGTAATTGATATTCGCACACCTTTAAATATTCATTTAGAATTTTGGTATATTAATATTGAACAGTGCAACCTTATTATAGGCATTCAACTTTATACATTTAGTGGTGAGTGTGTTTTTGATATTTGTTCTAAAAGCAAACAATATAATAATGGTTTATTTGAAGTTGACTGCAGCATTCCCGGAAATTTTTTGAATGATGGCAATTATTATATATCTGTCGAATTTGTAAAAAATACCACACAGCGTTTATTTCATTTTGAAGCCTGTATTTCTTTTGATGTAGAAGATTATCGCAGCAACACTGCCTGGTTTGGAAAATGGCCTGGAGCAGTGCGACCATCATTTCCTGTTATGGTTAAAGCAAAAGATGTATGATGCAATGACCGGATTTTTACCATACACCATAATGCATATTGAACTTGACAAAGTTGAGTCGCTGCAACTTAATGAAAACAATTATTATATTGTTATTTGGTGCAACCAATTTCCTTTGGGTCATGTTTGGGTAAAGAAGCAAAAATCTTTTTCAAAACAAACCTTTCTTAATAAGATTAAAACAGCAATTGAAAAAACTGTTTTAGTATACATGCTGAATGACAAAACAAGTGATTGTAAAAATTATTTAGAACAAAAAAAATTCATTGAACTTAATCAGTGCTTATCAAAAATTATTGATACAAATAAAGCCATCGTTACCAAAACAGATGAGCGCATCTCGGTTATTGTTTGTACACGCAACAGGCCACAAGCTTTACAAAAATGTATTGAATCATTATTAAAAAATGACGATACAGATTTTGAATTGATCATTGTTGATAATGCACCGGATAATGATGATTCAAAAAAGGTTGTTGAACATTTTCCAATTGTGCGTTACATACGGGAAGATAGAAAGGGTTTAGATATTGCCCGCAACACTGGCGCCAAAGCTTCCCTGTATAAAATTATTGCTTACACAGATGATGATGTTCAAATTCCACGTAACTGGATCAATAATATTAAAACATGTTTTTCTGATCCATTAACAATGGCAGTTGCTGGTTTGGTAATGCCTGTTGAAATAAATACAAAAGCGCAATACATTTTTGAAAAATCATGGACATTCAACAAAGGATACCGCACAAAAGTTTTCGATCATCGTTACTTCCTGGATGCATTTGAAGATGGTGTTCCTGCATGGGATGTGGGTGCAGGTGCAAACATGGCATTTCGCCGCCAGGTATTTAACCTAGCTGGTTTATTTGACGAGCGATTAGATGTAGGAGCAGCCGGTTGCAGCGGTGATTCTGAAATGTGGTATCGCATTTTAGCCGAAGGATGGAACTGCGTTTATTATCCTCATTTATACGTTTTTCATGAGCATCGCAAATCATTTAA
>CAZZXW010000402.1:0-2980 GCA_964658095.1 uncultured Parafilimonas sp.
GTAGATAATTCACCTATTCAACAATGGAAATGGAATTTTGGAGATGGAGATTCATTATTAACTAACAACTCGCCAGCTAATCACAAATTTCCTTTTCCTGGGTTATATAATGTATTACTTAAAATAACAGATGCGGATGGCTGTAGTGATACTATTTCAAATGAAATTAATATTTCTGATAAACCGATTATAAATGCAGGCAGCGATACGTTTATTTGCGCAGGAAAATCAATAACGCTTAAACCAACAGGTGGCACATCTTATATATGGAATAACAATGTATATTTAAGCTGTACTAATTGTGCTAACCCAATAGCCACACCTTTAGATGCTACTTTGTTTTTTGTAACCGGTAAAAATGCAGCTGGCTGCCCTGCACATGATTCTATTAAAGTAAATGTACAGCAACGGGAAACATTAACCGTACAGCCAATAACAGATACAATTTGTGCCGGCAATTCAGTACAATTATCTGCCTCCGGGTACAATACGTATAAATGGCAACCGGAAGAAGGTTTAAACAATACAAGTATTCCTAATCCGGTAGCAACACCTTCCGGTAATACTGTTTATACAGTAACAGCTACAGATAAATCGGGATGTTTTACAAGCACAGGAAGTGTAAATCTAATTGCTAGTAAAAAACCTACTCTCAATATAAAAGATAGTGAAGTAACTGTATTACCAGGAACCGCATATCATATTAATACCAACTACAGCTCTAATATAACAAAATGGGAATGGCAGCCTGCAGAATGGTTAAGTGATGCAACTATTGCCAATCCTGTTGCCACGCCACAGCAAAACATTACCTATACTGTTTATGCAACTACAGCTGCAGGGTGTGTTTCTGTGAACCATATTACAATAAATGTAACATGTAACAACGCATCTGTATTTATGCCCAACACGTTTTCTCCAAATGGTGATGGCATTAATGATTATTTTTTTCCCAGAAGCAATGGTAACATAAATTTTAAGTCACTAAAGATTTTTAATCGCTGGGGGCAGGAAGTTTTTAAAAAGGATGATTTTAGCAGTAACAATCAAAGTGCTGGCTGGGATGGAAAATATAATGGTATACTTCAGCAAGCCGATGTTTATACGTACCTGCTTCAATCAGCATGCTCAAATGGAAGAATTTTTAACAGCTATGGATCAGTTACTTTAATAAGATGAAATTATTTGTTCATTAATTATTAAATAAGCCGCTGATAATTATTATTCATTTAACACTTAATATTTTATTGTTTAAAAATTACGATTAAATTCGTATTACAGAAAAACAATGTTATCAGGCATGTAAAAAAAATATCATTGTGTATTGCAATTACATCAATTGCTGTTACAATTTTAGTTGTATTGCATAAACCCTCAAACACACAAAATATTCATACAAAACCAGACGATCACAACTCTGATAATAAAAAATTTCAGATAGAGCAGGCAAAAAAAGATTACATATTGCGCAGGTTTATTTCTTACTATTCTAAAGTTGATTATAACTAAAGCTTACTTGTTTTCGGCTTTGTTCGTAAAATCACCTGCGTAAACCATAGTGATTTTATCTGCTGAAATATATTTTCTTAAAGCTGCATTAACCTGGTCAAGCGTTAAGCTTTTTGCTTTAGCTTCATAATCAGTATATGTAGTTAAGTCCCTTCCATTGCTCATATAAGTTGCCAAACGCCATACAAGATTTTCATCATTGCCAAGATAAGTTTTACGTTGCTCAAGCCAGCTTGCCACAGATTTTTTAAATTCATCTTGGTTAAAACCTGTTTTTAATGTGGTAGTAATAACATCTTTCAAAGCACTGTCTAACCTGTTTTTATACGAAGGATTGAAGATGGCATAAACGCCCCAGGATGATGAAGGGTATTTATAACTTGAGGACATATAAGAACCAGCTCCATAACTCATGCCTTCAGATTCACGAAGACGTTGCGGTATGCGTGAAGATAAAAATGCACCACCGCCGAGCATTTCATTTGCGATATCCAAAGCAACATAATCAGGATCAGTTTCTTTCAGATCAACATTTATTGCGCCGGCTAACACGGCATTTTTTTTATCAGGAATGTTTACATTTTCAAGACCACCTTTTACATCAAAATATTTTTCAGTAATATCTGCATAAGCTTGTTTGCTTGTAAAACCGGAAAGATTTTTTTCAAGAAAAGATTTGATACCCGGCGAATCTATGTTGCCTGCAAAAGCAATGTAAGCATGATTGGCTCCATAAAAATTATTATAAAAGCTTTTAAGACTGTCAAGTGATGCTGTTTGAAGATCACTAAGTTTTTCAGCAGCACTTTCCGGGTATAGCGGATGGCCTTTTGGATAAAGCATCATCTTCTTATTGATGGTTTCAAAAGCTATGTACTGCGGATCACTTGCATTCGCTTCAAGCTCACCTTTCATGTCAAGCACCATCTTATCATATTCTGTTTTATCGAATGAAGGATGTAATAAAATATCTGCAAGAAGATCAAGAGCAGCATTTAAGTTGGCGCTATCAGTGCTTAAATTCACATAAATATTTCCGCCATCACCTGAAACATATAATGAGGTTTTTATTTTATCCAGGAGGTCATTTATATCTTTTTTACTTTTTGTAAGTGTACCATTCTTTAACATGCGTGCCGTCATTTGCGGAATAATACTTTTACCTGTTAAGCTGTTTTCGTCACCTACTTTAAAAATAAAATAACCGTAGACTTTATCACCCTTTGCAGGCTTTTTAAGCAGTGCATATTGTGCTCCGTTTGCAAGCTGACCATATTGTGTATGTTTCTTAATATTCGGTATGCTTACTTCAAAACTTTCTTTTTGTGTTGCACCGGTTTTGCCTTTATAAGTTGATACCAGTGCATTTATATCCGGCCGTTCTGCAACAGCAACCCTTTCAGTATCCGCAGCTTTATCAGGTATAAAAGCACCCCAGGTTCTGTTGCTGGGTAAATAATATTTTTTCAAT
>CAZZXW010000403.1:0-2948 GCA_964658095.1 uncultured Parafilimonas sp.
TTTTATTAATAGCAGTTTTAATTACATCATCTGTTTCTCTATGCACAAAATCGGTAACAGTTTGCTGCCATGCATTTTTATCAAGACTGTTTAAGCAATAGCGGTCAAAATTTCTTTGTATATAATTAAATTGTTTTTGATTTTGCATATCATTTTTAAATCCTTTTAAAAAAGGCAACAACCGGAGTGAAGCCAACTTCAACAGTAAGCCATCGGAATAAAAGAATGCCTGGTCTCTGTCCCGCGGAATAGGATAATACAATTTTCCTTTGCCATTGTCAGTGCCTATCGAACCCCATTTCCACTGATCTTCATGGCGGTCATAATCGCCAATAAACATATCAAGCAACCTTGCTCTCAGCATTCCATACTGGTCAAGATGGTTGTTGTTATTTTCAATAAGCTTATCAAAAACATTTGATGTGCTTATTGCATTTTCACCGTTAAAAGTTGGCTCTCTTTCTTCAAGCATAACCGGCTGTTTAGAAAACTTTGACCGGTAAATACCTAACGCCGGATCATCTGGAACATAAAATAACTGAGGTGCAGCTTCCCGCACTCCTACTGCTCTTGCAAGGTCTGCAATGGCAAGCGGCGCATAAGGATGTGCAGCCGATATCATATTTTCCACAATAGGCTGTGCAACAATTCCACGCTGGTTTTCAGGCAAAGCCAACGAAGGGTTTTTATTGATGCTTCTTAAAAGCCATTCGTTATTGTTTTTATCTGCAAGCCGCAATGTTGTTGTTTGTTTACCTCCGCCCATGCTTTGAATAGTAAAACCGCCATCTTGTTTTTGCAGGTCAAACACTTTCATGCGCACGGGTGTTGCCCATTCTTTCCTGTAATTATTGCCAAGAAAAAATCTTTTAATTCCTGAAATACTATCGTATTCAGGATGCAGCTTAACAACAACTTCGCCGTTAGTGCCTGCATTTGCATACGATTGTATCAATCTTGATTTTACCGTATCTATATCATTTTTTTGCAGGGTTGAAAAATTAACCAGTGTGCTGTCGTATTCATGTGATACAGAATCTCCATACACCGTATAATAAGAAAAATTTACATTCTTGTTTGAAGAAACAGTAAGCGCAGCAAAACCATATTGTTGTTTGCCGAATAAAAGGTGTTTATTATGGCCAACCCGTGTTTTGTTAGTACCTGCACCGCTGATTACATAATAGCTTGATGAATCTTTTATAAGCTGCAGGTTATGCTCATGCCCTGCAAGATAAATTACGTTTGAATGCTTCTTTAATACGCTTTGCAACTGGCTGATCATGTTTTGATAAGTAGGATGCGGCAGATCCTGTGCTGTACCAAACACGCCTCTTGTAATAGGATAAATAGAGCCTAAAACCGGTAAAGGAAAATACCATTTAGGATTAGCATCTGTAAAAGGAAACAGGTGTTGTTTTAAAGTAAAATATCCACCATGAATGCCATAACTTTTAAGCGGGTGATGCTCTGCAAAGAGTATAAGTTTTTGTGAGTTTCTTGATAACATATCATCCAGTTCTCCAATAACCTGCTCCCTGGTTTTTGCTACACAATCAGATTCAACACCGGGTTTATCATATTGATGCAGCCACCACTGGCTATCCATCAAAATCATTACAATGTTATCATTAATTGGTACTTCAACCGGACCAGGACAACCGCCTTTTGGTTCAAAGTCTACATTCTTGTTTGCGCCGGCCGTATCCACATATAACTGTTCACGTTTTATAGCTTCCCATCCGTCAGCCTGCATTTTATCCCAATCATGATTGCCTGGTATAAAATATACTTTTGCTTTTGTGCCAACTGCAATATCAATCTGCGAATCCAGCACTTGTCTTCTTATATCATAAATCTTTAAGGCATTATCCGGCAGGCCGGTATAATACAAGTTATCACCTATATAAAGAATGGTTGTTTTTTCATCAAATGGAATGGTTTTTTTTACCGCTGAAACTACATAATGCCTGTCTTTGCCCTGGCTATCTTTATGAAATGAACCCGCATCACCAATAATTACTATTCGCGCCAGTACCGTATCAGTTTGTGCGAATAAAAAAGTTGAAAACAAAAAGTTGCCGAGCAGTAACAAAAAACCATATTTCATTCAGTTATTTTTTATATTTTATCACAAGGATATTGGCAGTGCCATGTTTGCCGCCTGATTCATTCGAAATAAGCAAATTTCCTTTTGGCGTAAATGCTATGCCTTCGGGTTGATTATAGAGTGATGGTCGTAACGGGTACACGTTTTTTATGTCACCATTTTTGCCTGCGACAACCAACGCTTTATTAACAGAAGCCAGGATAAAAAGTTCATGCGTTAAAGGATTAATAGCAGCAGCAGATGGTTTAAATTTCATTTTTTCTACATTGGATTTTTCATCAATATCCCTTACATTTATTTTATAAGGTCCTTCGCCGTAACTATTATTAACAATATCAAATGTGGCAGTGCTTACTGTACTTTTTTTATCCGTTTTACAATCTTTACATATTAATACCAGCTTATTTAAACTGCTATCATAATACAAAGTTTCAAATTCGTTTTTATTACTGTCATTAATCTTAAAATTTGTAACGAGCATAGAATCGTTTGCATCAAACTTTATACGCACCATATCACCATTGCTTGCTAAAACATAGAAAGTACTGTCAATTCTTTGCAGGTCTTCGTAATCATGGTTGCTGCCAAATTTCCATTTTTGTACAAACACATTTCTATCAGGAAAAATTTTAAAAAGAGAACCAGATGCGTCGCTGATGGCAAATATGCTTGTGTCTTTTGGATAATAAACAATGCCTGAGATTTCGCTTAATTCATCAGGCAAAAATATTTTTACCGGATGCTCCAGATCGTAGCCTGGAGGTGATGGAAAATTAGGTTGATTCGCGCAAGCTGTAAACAATAAAATTGAAGCAAATAATACGGCAGTTATAATTTT
>CAZZXW010000404.1:0-2936 GCA_964658095.1 uncultured Parafilimonas sp.
AATTCCAAACATCATGTATCTGTCTTCATAATTTGCTTTAAGCGACATAATAGTTGTTAATGTACCGGTGCCTGCGATAATGGGGAACGCAATGGGAACAAGCGTTCCTGTGGCGCCGGCTTCTTCTTTAAAGATATTTAGGCCAAGCACCATTTCCAATCCTAACAAAAACATAACAATAGAACCACCAACAGCAAAAGAATGCACATCAAGATTTAAAATTCTTAATAAAGGCTGACCTGCATATAAAAATACAATCATTAATATACCGCAGGTAATTGTAACTTTTAATGCACTAATGTTACCTGTTTTATTATTTAAACTTATAAGTACAGGTATAGAACCGATGATATCAATAACAGCAAATAAGGTAAATGTTACGGTTAGTAATTTATTAAAGTCCATACGCTGTTTTTTGTAAAGTTAATTTGTTTAAAAAACCATACAGATTTTAGATTTGCATAACAAGGATTTAATATGATGAAGACATTACTTTTTATTTTAAGCATTTTTGTTTTTTATACAGTGCAAGCCCAATCAATTGATACGGCACATTTATACAATCCCAATGCTGATGCTGAGAAAGATATTGCAGCTGCAGTTAAAGAAGCAAGAGCAGAGCATAAGTTTGTTATTATGCAGGCTGGCGGTAACTGGTGTATCTGGTGCAAACGGTTTAGTCTGGCTGTTGCAAAGGATGCAAAACTTGATTCAATTGTAAAGGCTGATTTTGTTTTCTATCATTTAAATTATAGCAGTGAAAATAAAAATGAAAGGCTATTTGCAAAATATGGTTACCCACAGCGTTTTGGCTTTCCTGTTTTTATAATTCTTGATGATAAAGGCAACCGCATTCATACACAAAACTCAGAGTATCTTGAAGAAGGCAAAGGTTATAACAAAGATAAGATTGCTGAATTTTTTGAAGCATGGAGCCCCAAAGCTTTAGACCCAGAGAGTTATAGAGATTAGCTTGCAGCAGGTCATTATATTAACAGTTTATCAATAGTTGCTACTTCTTCCCAAACGATTTTGTAGTAAAACATTGATAAGTTTCTGAAAAAAAATAAAGGACCTACAAATTAATTTGTAGGTCCTTTATTTATTGTGGTGTGGGGCGGGATCGAACCGCCGACACAAGGATTTTCAGTCCTTTGCTCTACCGACTGAGCTACCGCACCAAGTAGTTAATAACCCAAGGATTTCAGTCCTTATTCTTTACAACGGGCTGCAAATATATATGCTTTTATGAATTTTAAGCCTGTATCCCTATTTTATAATTGACACACATTCATGTTGCAGCAAAGGCAGGTTTTTAAACCGCAGTAAAATATTAGCAACAACCATTACATCTTTTTCACAATAAGTTTTTATGCGTTCAAGATCTTTTTCATTATAATATACATCACGCACTTTACTGCCATCAATATCTGTTTTAGAAGTTGGAATGTTTAAAACGTTTGCCAGTAAATTCAGCGATATATAATTTTTATAATCACCAAACTTCCACCATTGCAATGTATCTACCATTTCTATTTCCCAGGGTTTTGCTCCATGCAGTTGAAGATAATAAGGCAATTCAATATTATTAATCAACAATCGCCGGCAGATATAAGGTATATCAAATTCACGGATGTTATGCCCTGCAAACTGAAACCTGCTTACTTTATAAAACGCATCTGTTATTTTTAAAAACTCAGTTAATAAAATCTTTTCATCATCATTATAAATGCTTTTTATTTTAAGGCAGATTTGTTTGTTTATATTTTCGTAAAAGTAACCTGTGGAAATGCAAATGATTTTTCCAAACTCTGCAAGTATGCCTGCCTTTAATGAATAGCTCTCTTCAGGCAGTATGTTTTCTGGCATGGTTTTGGAAATTTTGTCGCCCCAGAGTGATTTTAAATCATCAGGTAGCATGTCATAACAATCATAACACGGTACGGTTTCTATATCAATAAGTAATAAATTAAAAAGCGATATTGTAGTAATCACAGCACTTGTTTAAAATTCAAAATAATAATTAATTATGAGTTACAGTAATTATCCGTCTGCTTCACCCGGTAACCAGCCAAATCAGGAACCACCTAAAGATAACCGCAAATTAGTGTATGGTATTTTGATAGCGGCGCTTGTAGGTACCTGGGGTTATATAATTTATGATAAGAACAAATCTGGCGAGCAAATTAAAACATTAACCACACAATACACAGCGGCAGATTCTTCCCGCGGTGCAGTAGAAACTGAATATAATGATGCGTTGGCAAGAATGGATTCATTAACAGGTTCTAATACAAAATTAAAGGGAGATCTTGCTTTACAACAGTCAAGCATTGACAGTTTAAAAACCAGCATTAAAGCCGAATTAAGTAAAAAGAATGCTGATCTTGGTAAAGCACGTTCTATGATCAAAGAATTGAATGGTAAGATTACAGATCTGCTTGCACAGGTAGAACAATTAAAACAACAAAATCAAACCCTTACTACAGCCAACCAGGATTTGAGTACGCAACGCGATACATTAACAGCGCAAAAAACACGTGTTGAACAAGATCTTTCTACAACGCAGGCTGCAAAAGCACAGGTTGAGGATGTGGGTTCAACATTGCATGCTTCAGATGTTGATATTACCGCACTTGATATTAAAAGAAGTGGTAAAGAAAAAGTTACCAGTACCGCTAAAAAAGCAGATGTGTTCAGAATATCTTTTGTTCTTGATGAAAACCGTATAGCACCAACTGGTACTAAAGAATTATACGTTTGTGTAACAGGGCCTGATGGACATCCGATTACTATTCCTGCAAATGGAAGCGGTACTTTTCAAACGCGTGATGAAGGCGAAAAAGTATTTACCAATAAAGTAGATGTGCAATATCAACAAGGCCAGCGCATGCCGGTTAGTTTTGACTGGAAACCGGAGAATAGAAAATATCAAA
>CAZZXW010000405.1:0-2926 GCA_964658095.1 uncultured Parafilimonas sp.
CTCTTCATATTCAGGAAGCGCCTTTAAAATTGATCTTTCATTATCTGAAATCTTTACCATTGCATTGCGCTTTACAACATAAACATAACGTTCCTGCTTTACTTCATAGTTTTCTTTTGTAGCCGAACCATAAACATATTGCTCATCAATACCTGAAGTGAGCTTCTTCAAAAAATGAACATTTGGCCCCATGTTTATTACCTCGTATAAAAAATCAGTTGGGTTACCATGCACATCTGGATATCCGCTTTTAAAAAATGCTTTCCTGTTTTCGCCTTCATCATTATAATCTATCCTGAAAGCAGAAACCTTATCTGCAAAAGCAAGCACTGAAGAATCCCTTTTAAAAACAAGCGTGTTGGTTTGTAAATTAAATTGTAATAGTAAGTCAGAAACATATTTGCCATTATTAAAAGCTACATATCCTATTCCCCACTCAGGATTTAATAAAGGGCTACCCGTTAAATTTGAATGCGTATTACCACCTACTTTACGCATTGAGTTATCATAGATATCCATGTAATCGCCATGCACCTGGTAGTTTTGATCAATGCTTTGGCCTAACGAATAGCTTTGCGCAAACGAATAATGATATATAAACAACATTATGGCGAGGCTCAATACGTTTTTCATAACACATTTTTTTCAAAGGTAAAAATATTTGTGTAATAGCTTTTATCCAACGTGTGTAATACGCAGTATTACGGTTTCAGACAATTAAAAAACCCGTTGCTCCTACCTTACAACCTATTTCGGTGTCTTTCATTGATAATCCCGAACAACCGGATATTTAATAACTACCTTATATTTCAATTAACTTTCAACTGCCGCTATCTTTATTCCAACAAAACAGCTTTATGAAACACCTGTTTTTTTTACTGCAACTATTTCTCAGCGTTTTTATAATTGCCTGCAACAATAATCAATCAATGCCATCAAAAGATAGCATCAGCCAATTGAATTTAAAACGGGGAGAAATAATTTCCTGTGGTGTACAGAATCATCAGTTTGGAATTACAAACTTTGATATAAGCGGTGATGAAAGTATAAAGCCTGATTTTAATGTTGCTGTTGAATTGTTGCATTCGTTTGAGTACGATGAAGCAGAAAAAGCTTTTGCAAAAGTAATTGATGAATCACCAGGCTGTGCGATGGCATATTGGGGTGTGGCAATGTGTAATTTTCATGCATTGTGGAATCCGCCAACAGAAGCGGAGTTGGTTAAAGGAAGCAAAGCTATCGCAATAGCAAAATCAATCAATGCAAAAACAAAAAGAGAATCTCAATACATTAATGCAATTGGATTAATATTTACCGACTGGAACAAAACTGATCATCATACACGATGCGTGCAATTTGAAAACGCTATGGAGCAATTGCACAAAGATTATCCAAACGATATTGAAGCAGCTATATTTTATGCGTTGGCATTAGATGCGGCTGCAGACCCAACAGATAAAATGTATGCAAAACAAAAAAAGGCAGGCAATATTTTAAATGCGTTGTATGCAAAATATCCAAATCACCCGGGCATTATTCATTACATTATTCACACGTATGATTATCCCGGTCTTGCACAATTGGCTTTGCCCGCTGCAAGAAAGTATGCTTCGGTTGCTCCTTCATCTGCACATGCACTGCATATGCCTTCTCATATTTTCACAAGACTTGGTTTATGGGATGAATGCATACAATCAAATCTTCAATCAGTAGCTGCAGCACAATGTTATGCTGCGTCAGCAGGCATTAAAGGGCATTGGGATGAAGAGTTGCACGGGCTCGATTATCTTGTGTACGCATACCTGCAAAAGAATGAAGACAGCCTTGCATGGGAACAGGTAAAATATGTAAACAGCATAACGGAAGTTTACCCTGTTAACTTTAAAGTTGCTTATGCATTTGCTGCCGTTCCATCACGTTATGTGCTGGAGAATAAGCAATGGAAAAATGCAGCTGCGCTGCAACTTCATTCAAACTTTGCATGGAATCAGTTTCCCTGGCAGGAAGCAATTGTTCATTTTACACGCCTGCTTGGATTTGCACACACAAACAACATGAATGCTGCCAAATCTGAATTGAATAAAATTGATACACTGCATGCTGTTTTGGTACAACAAAAAGATGCGTATAAAGCTAAGCAGTTAGCTATAGAAATGAAATCAGGCGAGGCATGGATTAATTTTGAATCTGGTAAAAAAGAACAGGCGTTAGAGTTAATGAAAACCGCTGCCAATATGGAAGACAGTACGGAAAAACATCCTGTAACACCGGGAGAAGTTTTGCCAGCCCGGGAATTGTTAGGAGATATGTATACTGAACTAAAACAAAATGAAAATGCATTGCAGGCTTATAAAGTAGTGTTGCAAAGAAGCCCGAATCGTTACAACAGTTTACATGGTGTGGCATTGCTGCAAAAAAATCATGATTAAAAAAAAGCTAATAGCTCGGGGTTAATATCATTAAGGTAAAGTAAATACCATGTACATGCTGTACAAGAGCTATGCGATGAAGACCGGGCAGCGGCAGATATTGCAACTTCGCTTGTTTTGTTTTGGAGTTTTAAACTTGTTTATTGTATGGCTTTAATGCTGGAGATAATTATACTTTAAGATAGATGTTTCGAGGTCGCAAACTTCACCTGCATATCCGAATACTTCGCCGAGCTGGGTGCGTCAAACTTATGTTGATATTTCACCCATTCACGTATTTAATAAGTACCTATATTTAATGTAAACTATAAACTATGGCAACGAAAAAAAGGTTGCAAAAAAATCTGCGCAAAGCAAAACATTGCTTGAAAAAGTAACCGATACAGCTGCACATTTAAAAGATGAGGTTGTTGCAGGCAAGGATCATGTTGTTGAATTTGCCGGCGAAGCTTTTACATCCATTAAAGAAGGTGTAAAGCATCTTGTTGAAAAAAAGA
>CAZZXW010000406.1:0-2915 GCA_964658095.1 uncultured Parafilimonas sp.
ACCGTGGATTATGTAACTTATACATAAAAAAGTGTAATTGTTTCTTGTCTTAAATATAGAAATTTACACTTTCAATAAGCGGATGGAAGACAAATTATTTTTAGTATTAAAAGAAGCACTTAAAGATGTGGAGCACTTATATGCGCATGAAATAATTAATAATAAAAATAATGGCAAGCTTAAGGCCATGCGGACTAACATCCGAAACTTAAAGTTTTTAATACTCAAAGAAACATTAAGAGCTAATGATATTATAATTTAATCAAAGAAACACATGCAAGAAAACATATGCATATAAGCGTTTCAATTCATCAATAGAAGAATGAAAGAATCGAATGATTAATTTCATAATCAAATTATAAACACAAATAACACATGATAATAGCTAAAAGTTTAGGTATCTGGATGGATCATTTAAACGCTCACTTAATTGAACTTACAACAGATCCTATTTCAACAACAACTGTTCAATCAAAGTTTACACACGAATCAAAAGAACAAAGCATGGGAAAAAGTGAAAACGTGGTACATAATAAAGAACAACATCAGGAAGCTGAGTATTATAAAACACTCGGTGAGATAATTATAAAATATGATGAAGTAATTCTATTTGGCCCCACTGATGCTAAAGTTGAATTATTGAATATTTTAAAAGCCGATCATCGCTTCGACAAAATAAAAATTGAAACTCAACAGGCAGATAAGATGACAGAAAATCAACAGCATGCTTTTGTTATAAAATATTTTTCAGCCAATTAAGTAACCTATCAATTATTTACCGCAGCGTAATCTGTATAAATACATTAATGAATTCAAAGCAAACATTAAGCGGTAACTTATTTTAATTATGAAACGATTTGTAAAACCATCTTTTCATAATTTCTGCAGCTATAAGATATACAAACACGATTGCAAGAATTATGAGATAAAACTTAACCGGTAACAATGCAAATCCTAAAGCATTTGCAAATGGTAAAAATGGAAATAGCAAGGCGATTAAAACTATTAATATTGTACTTGCTAAAAGATATTTGCCGGGCTTACTTTTAATAAATGATTTACGGGTGCGAACAACCAAAACAATTAATGAAGCAGAAACCACAGATTCTATAAACCAGCCTGTATGAAATTTAATTTCACCTGCTTTAAAAACTAATATTAGTACGCCAAACGTAAGGTAATCAAACACCGAACTCAATATACCAAACACAAGCATAAAACGCTTAATGAAATTTATATCCCATTTGCGAGGCTTGCTTATCCAGTCATCATCTACTGCATCGTTAGCAATGGTCATTGCAGGCAAATCAGTCATCAGGTTAGTTAGTAATATCTGTTGAGGCAACAGCGGTAAAAAGCGCAGGAACAATGAAGCACCTGCCATACTAAACATGTTACCGAAATTGGCGCTCGTTGCCATGAAAATATATTTCTGCGTATTGGCAAAGGTTCTTCTTCCTTCTTTAACGCCTTCTATTAAAACATTCAGATCACGGTCTAACAAAACAAGGTCAGCCGCTTCTTTTGCTACATCAACTGCAGTATTAACAGATATGCCAACATCAGCTGCATGAAGTGCCGTTGCATCATTTATACCATCACCCATATAACCTACAACCTTACCTGCTTTTTTTAGTGCAAGTATGATCAATTGTTTTTGTATTGGCTCAACTTCAGCAAACACATCTGTTTTAACAACATTAAAGCGCAAGGCTTCAACGCTCATATTTTTCATGTCGTTACCGGAAAGAACAACTGAACTATTTAAACCAACTTTTTCTGCCATGCTTTTGGCAATAAGAGCATTATCACCCGTAATAATTTTTAAAGAGATGCCTAAATCATGTAAAGTAGCAATCGTTTCAGCAATGCCATTTTTCGGCGGATCAAATAATGAAACAAAACCGGCAAATATCATATCCTTTTCATCTTCTTTATGTATAGGGCCATTGTTGCTAAAACTTTTATAAGCAACACCAAGCGTGCGATAACCTTGCGCACTAAAGGTTTGATACGTTTGATTTATTTGAGTTATTACTTCTGAAACAGGTATTGGCTTTCCTTGCTCATCTTCTGCAAAACTGCATATTTCGATAATTTTATTTACAGCGCCTTTTGTAACCATCTGCGCATTTTCATCACCGGAAACCAACAGCGTAAGCCGTTTACGTATAAAATCATACGGTATCTCATCTAATTTTTTTACTTCTTTATAACCAGGAAGATCAAGGCTGGCAATAGCTTCATCAATAGGGTTTTTAAAACCTTGCTGCAGCATAGCATTTGTTTTAGCAAGTGCCAAAATTTTTTTGTTTTCTTTTTGATAGCAATCTGTTCCTTTATATACTTCTACTTTGCCTTCGGTTAACGTGCCCGTTTTATCAGAACACAACACATCCATACTGCCAAAATTTTCGATAGAATTAAGCCGTTTTACAATTACATTTTTCTTTGCCATTTTACGGGCGCCTTGGGCAAGATTTACAGTAATAATTGCTGGAAGCAATTGCGGCGTTAACCCGATAGCAATAGCCAATGTAAAAAGAAAAGAATCAAGAACAGGTTTGTGCATTAACACGTTAATACCAAAAATTAAAACCACAAGCACCATGGTGATTTCCATTAACAGGTAACCAAAATGCCGGATGCCTTTTTCAAACTCTGTTTCCGGTATTGCTGTTTTTAATGTTTGAGAAATGTGGCCAAATTCTGTATTAATACCTGTTGTTATTACCAATGCTTTGCCAGTGCCGCTTACAACATGTGAACCCATAAATAATGCGTTAGTTCTTTTTGCCAACACAGTTTCAGCAGGTAAGATTGATGGCTGCTTTTCAACAGGAAATGTTTCGCCTGTAAAAGCGGCTTCATCAACAAACAATTCGTTTGATTCTATTAAAAGGCAATCTGCAGGT
>CAZZXW010000407.1:0-2877 GCA_964658095.1 uncultured Parafilimonas sp.
TATTATTAGTGCGCATATTTTAAACTTTCGATTCTGCAAAAAGGCAAATCATTATCATGCTACTGATTGCAACCATAAAGAAATTTTATCCTGAATATTTATTCATTTATTGCTGTGTGACCACGGCATAATATTATTATTTCATAATTGATCACTCATCAAGTGATTAAATCGTTTTACTTTACACACAAACGTTGTAATGGCAACAGTTACATTAAAAAGTACTGAAGGCAAATGGGTAATGACTTCAACCATTCTGGCTTCAGCAATGGCTTTTATTGATGGCACTGCACTTAATGTGGTGTTGCCTGCGTTACAAAAAAATCTTAATGCAACAGGTACAGATCTTTTCTGGTTGCTGAATGCTTACCTGTTAATGATTGCTGCATTAACCTTGATCGGCGGTTCGCTGGGTGATAAACTTGGGCGAAAGAAAATTTTTATGCTGGGCATTTTTATTTTTATAACTGCTTCTGTTGCCTGCGGCTTTTCACCTGGTGTACGTTTTCTAATTATATGCAGGTTAATACAAGGCATTGGCGGATCGTTAATGATACCGGGAAGCCTTTCACTTATTTCGGCTTCTATAAATTCAAAGGAACGTGGCAAAGCCATCGGCACATGGTCTGCCGTTACAACAATAGTAACAATGGGAGGCCCTGTTTTGGGCGGTGCATTTGCAGATGCTGGTTTGTGGCGTTTTATATTTTTTATTAATGTACCCATCGGCATAACTGCTTTATTTATTCTTTGGAAAAAAGTAGAAGAAAGTAAAGATGAAGGTGCTGATCATAGGATTGATTTTGCAGGTGTAATTTCTATTGCACTTGGATTAGCATTGTTAACTTTTGGTTGTTTACGCATACCCCAGATTGGTTTTAATCATATTGAGATATATGCTGCACTGTTAACAGGAATTTTATTATTAATTGCTTTTATTTTTCTTGAAAAGAAGAGTAAATATCCTATGATGCCGCTTACTATTTTTAATAATAAAACATTTACAGGCGCTAACCTGCTTACCTTTTTTTTATATGCTGGGCTTGGCGCAGGCATGTTATTTCTTTCATTAAACATGGTACAGGCACAAGGTTACAGCCAGTTACAATCCGGGCTAACGTTTTTACCCTTTACTATTTTAATGATAACAATTGCACGTTTTGCAGGCAGCTCTGCAGATAAACACGGACCCAGGTTTTTATTAATCACGGGTCCATCTGTTGCTGGCATTGGATTTATATTGTTATCACTCGTTCAGCAAACAAAAGGGGCTTCAACATACTGGTCAACTTTTTTTCCCGGTATTGTTGTGTTTGGCTTTGGAATGTCTTTAACCGTAGCACCACTTACAGCAGCAGTCATGGGTTCTGTTCCTGATCATTTTTCAGGCGTTGCTTCTGGTATCAATAATGCTATGACGCGTATTGCTAATGTGTTTGCGAATGCAATCTTTGGTGCTTTGGCGGTATTATTCTTTGCAAGTGCTTTGCAAACTCAGTTAAATAAAATTGATATAACATCAAAGGAAAAACAATTGGTAGCTGTACAAGCGGTGAATCTTGGCAATGCTAAAGTACCTTCATCGATTAATAATAAAGCCGTTATTCAACAAGCGTATCATTCAAGCTTTATTCATGTGTATCAGAATGTAATGCGCATATCTGCATGTCTTGCTTTTACCGGTGCGTTTATGGCATTTCTTTTTATAAAAAATAAAGACATTCATAAAGATAGTAAGGCATAAAAAATTACATGCATTCATATCTTCTGCGGATTATATTACTTTGTTTAAATTAACCTTTGATGCAAAAACTTATTTGTGTATTTGTTGGTATATACATCTTAAGCTGCGGATATACACAGCCTGATTTTAAATTATGGTACCAACAACCTGCAGTAAAATGGACAGAAGCATTACCATTAGGAAACGGTCATTTAGGTGCAATGGTGTTTGGACGAATGGCCGATGAATTAATACAATTAAATGAAGCTACGTTATGGTCTGGCGGCCCTGTTAAGACAAATGTGAACCCGGAAGCTAAAAATTATCTTCCGCTAATAAGAGAAGCGTTGCTGAAAAATGAAGATTATGATAGAGCGATTGAGCTGACTAAAAAAATGCAGGGCTTGTTTACGGAATCTTATTTGCCAATGGCTGATCTTGAAATTAAACAACAATTTAAAGATTCAGCAGTTTCTGCTTATTACCGCGATCTTGATATAAGCAACGCAATATCCACTACAAAATTCACTATTGACGGAGTTGAGTTTACACGCAAAATTTTTGTATCAGCACCCGATAACGTTACAGTTATAAAACTTTCAGCAAGTGATAAAACACTAAATGCTATAATCAATATAAAAAGCCTTTTACATTTTAAAAACGCTATTATTAATAGTGATGAGTTAGTGCTGCGGGGCAAAGGGCCTGCACATATTGATCCGAGTTATTATGATGTACATAAAGAGCCTGTTATTTACGATGATACAAACGATTGTAACGGTATGCGTTTCGAGGTACGGTTAAAAGTATCATCAAAAGATGGAAAAATATTTACTGATACTGCCGGCATACGTATCACCAATGCATCAGAAGCAGTAATCATATTATCTGCAGCAACAAGTTTTAATGGCTTTGATAAATGCCCTGATAAAGATGGTAAAGATGAAAATTTAATCGCTCAGCAATATCTTAATAATGCAGGAAAGAAAACATTTGATAACTTATTAAAAAACCACATTCAATCCTATCAGCATTATTTTAACCGTGTATCATTTGTATTAAATGACACAGTTAATAACGGCAACAAATTGTTACCAAGCGACAAGCGTTTGCAGGCATACTCATCCGGCACATACGATCCGGGTATTGAAACC
>CAZZXW010000408.1:0-2874 GCA_964658095.1 uncultured Parafilimonas sp.
GAGAATGTACATCTGTTAAAACCAGGGTACGCAATTGTTGCGGCCGCTCGTTTTCGCGCCAACTTAAGGCATAACCAAGAAAGAATCTTTGTGTTGGTGTAAACCCTGCAATCTTTTCATTTTTCTTGTATTCATCCGTAAGTTTAAAAGCATCGTAACCTAATAATACACCACCAAGATCTGCTATATTTTCACCAAGTGTTGCCTTGCCATTAATCTTAAATGTATCAACGGCTACGTAATTATTAAACTGGTCTGATAATACTTTTGCACGTTTAGCAAACTTTGCAGAATCTTGTGGCGTCCACCATTCTTTTAAGTTTCCATACCCATCATACTGCCTTCCCTCATCATCAAAACCATGCGTTAATTCATGGCCAATTGTTGAGGCAGCCATATAACCATATACAACAGCATCATCTAATTCAGCATCACTATAACCTGGAATAATAAATGCCGCAGCAGGCAATACAATCTCATTGTTTGAAGGATTATAATACGCATTATATGTTTGCGGATACATATCCCATTCTGTTTTATCAACCGGCTTACCCAATTTATTAATATCGTAATTATGCCAGAAGATATTTGCGTTTACAAGATTTTGAAAATAGCTGTCCGGCGAAATTTTTAATGATGAAAAATCTTTCCATTTATCAGGGTAACCAACTTTTTTATTTACCATCGAGAGTTTAACCAATGCTTTTTGTTTGGTACTGTCGCTCATCCAGTCAAGATTTTCAATCCTGTGTTTTAAAGCATTGCGTATGTTTTCTACAAGTTGCACATAACGCGCTTTAGCGCTATCATCAAAATACTTCTTTACATAAATTTGTCCTAACAATTCGCCCATTACACCTTGCTCATTATTGATTACTCTTTTCCATCTTACTCTTCTTTCTGTTGCGCCTGAAAAAAGTTTATTGAACTGAAATGCAGTTTTACCAAACACATCCGGAAGTGCCGGGATATAAGCATTTGCCAAACGATAACGCAAATAATCTTTCCATGTATCTAAAGAAGCTGAATGCAGCAAAGCACCCGCTTCTTTATAATATTCAGGCTGACCAACTATCACTGAATCGGCATTGTTAGCAGCATAAACAGAAAAGTAAGCAGCCCAGTTAATTTGTGGCGATACCTGATCTAAATCTTTTACTGCATACTTGTGATAGTTTGCATAAGGATCACGTAAATCCTCCAATCTTTTACTTGATTTTGCAAGCTGTGTTTCAAGTGCAAGAATATTTTTTGCTGACGAAAAAGCGTTTGAAGAATCTGCGCCAAGCAAGGTTAATATCTGTGTAATATTTTTAACGTACCCATTACGGATGGCATTTGAAGTACTATCGGTTTTAAAATAAAATTCTCTTTCAGGTAAGCCTAAACCTGTTTGCCACATTTGCAATCTTTCAAGCGTGCTGTTTTTAGCATCCTGCCCAACAAATAAACCTATCGCGCCACCAACGCCAATCACATTAAGCTGTGCCATTACATTTTGTAGTGATGCAGCATCTTTTATTGAATCTATTTTTGTTAGATAAGGTTTCAGTGGTTGAATACCAAGCTGCTTAATCTTTGTTGTATCGTTTGCAGCTTTCCAGAAATCTCCAATTTTTTGTTCTGCAGAACCATCATCATGTTTTTGTTTTGATAATTCAATATTGATATTATACAAACGCTGCAGTGTTTCATTCGGAATTACCTGGAACAAACCCCAGCCGCTTTCATCAGAAGGTATAGGATTTTTCTTTATCCAACCACCATTTGCATAATCAAAAAAATCATCTGCTGCGTTCACAGAAGAATCAATATTAGATGCAAGCACATCCGGCTTTGTAGTTTGCTGCTTTGTATTTTTACATGATACTGCAACAATGCATATAAGCATCATGCAGATTATCGCTTTATATTTCATAGTTAAGTTTTAACTCTAATGTAGCAGATAAATCATTCAACACTAACATCTTTGCCAGCGTTGCTTTTACCTGTGTTTATATTCCAGCCGTTTATTAAAATGTTTGGTGAAGCGTTGTCTGCATCTTTATTTAAATAACTGCAATCAATTTCTCTGCTTTCGCCGGGTGCCAATGAAATATAATTATCAGAAAAAATAACAGGCAAAATATCATCACCGCTTTTATTTTTCAACACACGCACATGCACAAAAAATGCAACTGCTTTACCGGTATTGGTTATTTTAATTGTGTGTGATGTTTCATCATTTTTTTTGCTTGATGAATGCTCAACATTAATAGTTGTTGATGGCATATTTTGCAATGCTTTATAATCCGTAAAAGATGATTGCGGCGTATAAAACCATTTTGATTTTTTCCAGTTTAGCGCATCAATTTTTTTAGAAAGCCAGTACCAGTTTATACTTTTTGTTTCATGATTTGCATCTTGCAATTCAAGCCGTAAAAAATATACATCAGACAAATCATTTATTGATGGTATAACAAAGCAATGTTGCGTGCTATCCTCACCGACAGTTGTTGTAATTGTATTTGAATATTTATTACTTCCATCTGAATTATATATATCAGCCTTAACTGTTAAACCATCAAATTTTTTCAGGAATGAATTAATGATATCAACTTCATTTGATTTATAAGAGTACATTACATGCAATGGCTCCATTGATTTCTTTATGCCGAAATATGTGCCAGCCGGATAGAGATAATAATCATACGTATGCCATATTAAACTTGGCCATGGGTTTGCCAACATCCATTGCACAACACCGGTTGCTGTATTATATTTATGCAAACCATAAGCTTCCATCATTGCACGGTTGCCTTCATAATTTTGCAGTTGAGCCTTTGCTAAATAATCATGAATATCTTTTGGCTTACCATAACGCGCATACAAAGC
>CAZZXW010000409.1:0-2838 GCA_964658095.1 uncultured Parafilimonas sp.
TTTGTTGGGCAGTGTATAAAGGCACCACACTCCATAGGAAAAGCTTTTCCCATTCATCATCATTTATACCCGAGAAATCAACACTCCATCCGCTTTCGTTAAAGATGCTTTCTAAAATAAATTTAAGCCTGGTAAAAGGTACAACCGGTTGAGAAGGTGATAGTGATGTATAGCCATCGAGTGCAGGTTGTGTGAAAGCAGTTAAACAATTCATATAGCCGGTAGAAAATGGATCATCAGCACTGCCAGTCCACGTTTCATTCTTGCACGGTGAAAAAACATAATCGTAAGTTCCATCCCAGGTATCATGAAAATGTTGAAAGAAGCCACCGCTACCATCATAAGCATTCCATGTGGTGAAATTAAAAACACGATCGCCGCCCAATTTAAGATCGGTTAATTTTTTGGTTTGAATCGTTTGTAAAAAATCACTGATGCCGATAAGCAGATAACCGCCGGCAACACTTGCACCCTTGTTGCGGTTATTCATGCCGGCGCTTTCAAGTGCTAACGTAGCATTGCATTTATAGGTGCCTTTATCATACACCTCTACATCAATCTTTATTTTAGTTCTTACGCTTGGCTCAAAAAAATACCAACCTAAAGCCCGGGCGTTGCTGTCACTATAAGCGATGGATATTGGTGTGCTGTATTCTGCAAAAAAATTATCTATAAGAAAGAGTGGTGAGTTTCTTTCTATTTCGCAATCCTGGTTGGGTACAAGATCAAGAAAAACGTTATTGTATTTAATCTGGAACATTAACCAATATATTGTACTACATCTGGTGTAAATGCGCTGCTGCCGCCTGAATATTCTGCACGTAAAGCAAACCTGTACGTGTGGCCTCTTAAAACAGTAACAGAGCCTGTAAAATTTGTAACAGTTGTGCTTGTGTTATCATCGTTGTTTGTAACAATCATCGTGTATGAATCCGGAGCAGGCGTTGGAGCTGTATATGAAAAACTAACTTCAGCATGTGTTGAATATTGTTCTACTTCACATGATGCAGAATGGTTATAATCAAATGTGATGTCAAGTATTGTATTGTCTGAGCCATCAACTGCAGCTGTTATTGTTGTAGGAGGGTTAAACTGTGCTGCAATGTTCAGCGCGTTTATTTTACTGGCAATGTCAGCAATAGTAGAAGCTATGCTTCCTGTATATGTTGAAGTGATATTGTTGCCATACACTGAAACTCCAAATACATCTCCGTTAACAGGTGTTCCACCAATCTTTAATTGTTGCACCCATGCTGAGCCTGGTGTTCTTCCTGTTTCAGTAAGCTCTGCAAACGTTGCAGTTCCGTCGGCAACATCATTAATGTTTATTATCACAAGCCCTGTTGGCGGCGGCAGTAATACCGTATAATCTTCTGTGTCTGATCCTGCGCCAAACAAAGCATCTTCTGGTGTAAACACTTCATTCGTTTCACTTAAACTCCATTCTACAGGAAAGCTTTGTAATGTATCGGTGTTCTTACCAAGATCTGCGCTTTTCTGCAGGTTAGTAACCGGTATCCATCTATTATCAATCAATTGATATTTTGGCCCGTCAGCAAGCAGTTCAATAAAAGCCTCTTGTTGTTTTTTACTCCTGTTTCTTAAGTAGCCAATGTCTCCTTTAAAATCGCGCTGAAGTCTGGTGTTAGTATGAGAAGTTTCAAATGTATTTACTGTGTCCTGCCAGTTTAATTTTATGCCACCATCAGTTTCGTCATAATCACGGTTAACTGTAACTGCAGTCTCACCCAACACTCTAACGGCGCTTAAACCGCCAAGGCTGTTAAAGTAAACAAGATCATAATATTTTTTATAGAGCGGCCGCTGTTCAATATAAATCCTATAATTATTTACGAGTATTGTGCCGCTGTTTTTATCAGTAACATTTACCTGGTAATAAACCGCTTTGGCAGTTATGGTTACATATTGAAATAAAACTGTAGGGCTTACATTCAAATGATATAAAAATCCATTCGCACTGGTTTGCGCAGAGTTTGATACTACATTGCCATTAATATCAGTTACAGAAAAATTAACCAGCAGGTTATTATTGCTAACCATTGGATTTATGAAAGAAAGAAATACTATCTCGTTCTCAAAAGCAAAATGGCCTGAAGGATTCCATGTAAGAAATGGCTTCTGTGTTTCAAGATAATTAACGAAGATATTGTTACGGCTGAATTTGTTTTTTTCAATGCCGCCTTTAATAACGGTTCTTACATTATCAGACTCAGCAGTTACCCAATCAGGATCCGGGTTATCGTCCGTTATTTCTCTCCAGTCCAGATAAAAATTTTGCGCTTGTTCATCGGCTGTTGTAACGATGGTTCCGTTTAATCTTGGAAAAGCATATTGAAGTAAACTATCAAGATAGTTCTGAAGATAAACATATACATAGCCATCACTGTTTGGCTTGAGATCGAATGTAAAGTTTTCAGTAAATGTATCATCAGCTAATGCTTTATAATTTACACGTACCTGCAGGTATAATCCTGTGCGTGTTAGATCTGCAAGCTGGAATACATACCGTATATCGTTTTTGCTAAAACTGGTTTTATATGGTCTTTCAGTTAAAGCCATTTAGCTGATTGTTTTTTTAAGGGTAATAAATCCGGATGCATCACCTGTGTTCTCAACGGTTATAACAGAAACGTCCGGCGGCGCTGCATCAACTGATATCGGCACATTGGCCAACCTGTAAGAATTATCGTCATCGTTCTTAAACCAAACCTGGATTAAAGGCATTTGCCCAAGCCGTTGTTTGCGGTCCGCATCCATGGTAATTGTAACCTCATCTTCATCATTAAATGCGATCAGCTCACTGCAATTATTTACAAT
>CAZZXW010000410.1:0-2837 GCA_964658095.1 uncultured Parafilimonas sp.
AAAGCAATACATCAAGGCACTGTTGATATAGAAACACAAGATGGTGTAATAACAATTGAAAATGATTTTGTTTTAGCGATGACAGGTTATCATCCAGATTTTAATTTGCTGAAGCATTTAAATATTACTTTATCAGAAGATGAAAAACAATGCCCGTTGTACAATGGAGAAACAATGGAAACCACTCAGCAGGGAATTTATTTAGCCGGCGTTGTTTGTGGCGGTTTTGATACGCATAAACTATTTATCGAAAATTCAAGAATACATGCTGATAAAATAATCAGTGCAATAGTAAATAAAGTTGCTGTTACTGCTTAGCGGTTATTGTTTGTTGCTTTTCTTTCCACATTTCATTAAATGTTTTTTCGCTGAAATGCAATGCAGCTCTGTGTTTCGTCCAACCTTTGAATAATGTGTTCACCACTATATTTTTTATGTTTCCGTTACTCATATTCATCATACTGCGTTTCATGCTTGATAATTTCCACATTTTCCATGCAACACGCTCTGCAACAGAACTATCACCTTCCGCAACTGCTTCATAACGGTTCTCCAATAACAATTCATGCAGGTTGATTCTTACCGGGCAAACTTCTGTACAATTACCGCACAATGATGAAGCATAACTTAAGTGCTTATACTCTTTAATATTTTTTAGATGAGGCGTAATAACACTACCAATTGGTCCGCTATAAGTGGTATCATAACTGTGGCCGCCGATATTTTTATATACAGGACAAGCATTTAAACAAGCACCGCAACGAATGCAATACAATGCTTCGCGTGTTTTGGCGTTAGCAAGCAAATTTGTTCTGCCGTTATCTAATAATATAACATACATTTCTTCAGGTCCGTCTGTTTCTTTTTTTTGTTTTGGGCCTGAAACAATAGTACTATAAACGGTTAGTTGCTGACCCGTTCCAAACGTTGCAAGCAATGGAAGAAACAAATTCAAATCATTTAATGAAGGAAGAATTTTTTCTATGCCTGCAACAACAATATGTGTTTTAGGAAATGCACAGCTTAATCTTGCATTGCCTTCATTTTCCGTTATTGAAATAGAACCTGTATCAGCAATTAAAAAATTTGCACCCGTTACACCAACTTCTGCTTCAACATATTTTTTACGCAGTTTTTCTCTTGCAACCAACGTTAATTGTTGCGGTGATAAACCATCCGGCACACCTAATTTTTCAGCAAACAATTTTGCAACATCTTCTTTGCTTTTATGCATTGCAGGGGTAACAATATGATAAGGTGCTTCATTATCCAACTGCTGAATGTACTCGCCTAAATCTGTTTCCACGCTTTCTATATTCTGCGTTGCTAAAAACTTATTCAGGTGAATTTCTTCCGTAACCATGCTCTTGCTCTTCACCAGCGTTTTGCAATTTTTTGCTTTACATATTTTGCCAATTTCATCCAATGCTTCTTCTGCAGTTTCAGCCCAGATAACTTTTGCGCCACGAGCTGTAATATTTTTTTCAAACTGTTCAAGCATTACATCAAGGTGTTCTATTGCTTTCCATTTAATATTCTTAGCTTGTTCGCGTGCAGCCATCAGATTATCAAACTGAGCCTTTCCTTGAACAACAACTGCATTGTATTTACTGATGTTGAAATTTATTTTGCGCCGATGATCAAGGTTGCCAGCTTTTATAGTGCTTTTCGCTTTAAATCTTGATGCTGTTTTACTCATTAGAAATTAAACTTAAAAGTTGTTATTAATAGTAACCGGTATTTGTTATCTGCGATCCGCATATTGCGCTGCTGCTTCTAATGTATGGTAAAACGCTTCGCCATATTTGCGAATGATTGATTCTTTTAAAAAAATATATACCGGCACTTTTAATTTTTTACCAAGTTTACATGCCGCTTTGCATAAGTCTGGCCTTGGCTCATAATTTAAGTATTCAAGATCTTTATCTTCTTTACTTTTATTTACACGAATAGGGAACAGGTGACAACTGATTGGTTTTTTCCAATCAATTTTTCCTTCATTATAAGCCCTTTCAATACCGCATTTTATAATGCCCTTTTCATCTTTAAAACCGTAAGCGCACATCTCATCTTTAATTGTTGGCGTAACCCAGCCGAATTCAACATCATACAGATATTTGCCTTGCTTTTCAATTGATTTTATACCCGCTTCAGTTAAGTATGGTTTTACAGCTTCATAGTTTTTAATCAGTTCATCTAACTCGTTTAATTCAAGCGGAGCACCTGCATCACCATCTTCACAACAACCACCTTTGCACTTATTTAAATCGCAAACAAATTGTTCCTGCACAATTTCATCGCTCACTAATTTGTTATCAATCGCAATCATAATTACAAAGTAAAAAGTAAAAATTTAAAATAAGAAGATAAGATTATTTCCACCTGAAAGTATTGATCAAATGCTTCATGTCTTCAACCAAAAACGCATTAACAGGCCGCAACGAATCTTCATTTGGCGTTGCATCAAAATATAACGCACCGCGTATAAAATTTTTGGTTGAATCGGTAAGAAAAAACTGATTAGCAGTTGCCACGTTTCCTTCAACCTTAAAATACATGCCATGCACATTGGATGATATATTCATCAATGAATCATCAATATAGCTTGCCTTTACTGTGTGCTTGTTGGTAAGATCAAAAGCATCATTCAATAATTTATCAAGCTTGTACGCACCGCCAATAATTTTATAGCTCAAATAAATGCGTGCTGAAAATTGTGGAAACTCAACATTAATCCACCAGGGATTTTCAGTTGAATCACCAAAAAAAGTAGTGTCTTTTACAACCCTTGCATACGCTGGATATTCAAATGTGTAAGGATAGTTTTGTTGATTGAA
>CAZZXW010000411.1:0-349 GCA_964658095.1 uncultured Parafilimonas sp.
TTTTATATACTCTACATTTTTTCATCAATAAAAATTTTGTAAAAGTATATGTAAACATTAGGTTGTGTTTGTAAAAACAATGTCATAAAAATTTTTGAAGGTTACATTTGCTTTAGATGAAATCAATCTTTTATTTATTTATAATTATTTCTTTTTTGTTTGCCTGCAACAATTCAGATCAGCACAAACAACATCCCGGAGATTCTTCAAAAGATGCGTCTGCACAGCTGTTACAATCAATCAAACAACAATTAAAATTATATCCGGATAGCAGTGGTTTGCGTTTGCAATATGCGTTTGCATTGGATAGTGTTGGCATGTATAAACAAGCTTTGCAACAAACAGATTC
>CAZZXW010000411.1:359-2803 GCA_964658095.1 uncultured Parafilimonas sp.
GACAGCATGAACTACGGGCTTTGGTTTGCAAAAGGAAGCATTGCAGAAGATGCGCAGGATACCTTGCTGGCTTTACAGAGTTATTCAAAGGCAGCACATTTATATCAATCGCCTGATGTGTTGCTGGCGCTTGCCAATTTATATGCTGAACAAAAAGATAAACGCGCTATCCTGTTTTGTTCACGTGTTAAAGCGCTTGGGCTTGGCAGGGATTATGATGCAAATTGTGCGTTTATTACCGGTGTTTATTATGCAAGAATGCATGACATGAACAATGCGCTGAAATATTTTGATGCGTGTATTGAAAGCAATTATACTTACATGGAAGCCTATATTGAAAAAGGGTTATTGTATTTTGATGCAAAGCAATATGACAAGGCACTTAATATTTTTGAACTTGCATCAACTGTAAATAATTTATATGCCGACGCTTATTACTACCAGGCACGTTGTTATGAAATGATGAATAAAAAAGACAGCGCTGTTTTAAACTTTAAGCAGTCTTTGCAAATTGATCCCACCCTTAAAGAAGCACGTGAACACTTACAGCAATTAGGCAATTAATAAACTCGATGCTTAAATCTCGAAACTTGTATCTTGGTTCTTGATACTTGAATCTTAAAACGTAAACCATGCCTTTAGATAAATATGGAATCGCCAAACGCATTGCGCAGGAACTACAAGATGGAATGTATGTAAATCTTGGCATCGGCATTCCTACATTAGTTGCCAATTTTATTCCTGAAGGAATGACGGTGATTTTGCAAAGCGAAAACGGTATACTTGGTATGGGCGCTTATCCGTTGGAAGAAGAAATAGATGCTGACTTGATTAATGCAGGAAAAGAAACAGTAACAATAATTAAAGGCGGAGCTTTTTTCGACAGTGCAGAAAGCTTTGGAATGATACGTGCAGGCAAGATTGATCTTACAGTGCTTGGCGCAATGGAAGTAGGCGACGCAGGCGATATAGCTAATTGGAAAATCCCGGGCAAGATGGTGAAAGGCATGGGCGGCGCTATGGACCTGGTTGCCAGCGCTAAAAATATAATTGTTGCCATGCAGCATACCAATCCAAAAGGTGAAAGCAAGTTGTTGCCTGCATGTACTTTGCCTTTAACCGGTTTAGCCTGCGTAAAAAAAGTAGTTACTGATCTTGCAGTGCTTGATGTAACCCCTGAAGGTTTTGTATTAAAAGAAATTGCGCCAGGTGTAAGCGTTGAAGAAATAAAAGCAAAAACATTGGGAAGATTGATTATACCTGTTGAAGTTAAAGAAATAAGTCTGTAAAGTAGTGCTGCTATGTATGCAGGTAAAGAATGGTTCATCATAAAGTATATAACTAAAAATTATTAATAGTAACTACCTGTTTCACCAGTTAATCACAGCATCAATCATCAATAAAAAATTAGTTAACCTAACGTTTAATGTTAACCTGCTTTAGCTGGAATAATCTTTATCTTCAACCACATTATAAAACCTGTTATGACATTTGAAGAATTAATAAAAAACCATTCGGCTGATGTAATTGAAAAATTAATAACCGAAGTGTTAACTAAAGATCCTATTGAAATACATTTTGATTTTTTAAAAGGAGACCAATGGTCAATAATTACAACCCATCAATATACAGAAGATAAAGAGATATCGTTGCGCCTGCACACAAACGATTATTACGATCTGTATTTTGGTTATTACAATGATGAAGATGATTTCATTGAGCTCATACATCCGCTAACAGAAGAAGAAAAAAAGATACTTCCCGTAAGGTTAAAAAAAGTTATGAAAAAAGTATTGGATGATGAACAGGGTATGCGTATTCCGGCTAATTTTCTTTCAAGATAATGCTTGTTGAAAAATAAAACTCGATTATTGTAAAAACATTTTGCTTGTAACACACACACCCTTATCTTTGCACCCCGCTTTGAAAAAAAGCACAGTTCATTGAGACAAAAAAGTTAAACTGCACAGAATAAATTAAAATCATTTTGTTTGAATATTTATCCCGTTTTATCTTTGCAGTCTGTTTCAAATTATCGGTTTAGTTTTTTACATAGCCAATTTAAAAGTGTTTACAAATAACTTGAAATTTTATCAATAAAAATTTTGAGATAAACAATATGGCTCTTACTTTTGCAACCCCAAATAAAAACGGTAACAAAAGCAGTTCTTAAAAATCAAAAGATGTATCAGTATCAAGGCTGAAAAATGGTTCAACTCCATTAACATCAACAATGCTAACAGTTAACAGTCAAAAGCTAATAACTGTTTAGTAAGTTCTTTGAAAAGATGGAAAGTAACAGTACTAATAAGTAGCAATATTTATTGGTAAGGTAACAGCGTAACAAAACAATTAATATCAGACGTTTTAATTTCTAATTTGAGATTATTATAGTCAGATCAAATCTTTTACAATGGAGAGTTTGATCCTGGCTCAGGATGAAC
>CAZZXW010000412.1:0-2794 GCA_964658095.1 uncultured Parafilimonas sp.
CGTTTTCAATTCCACCTTTAATACCAAATTGTAACACACCACCGGCACCATTCGGTAAATATTTTTTTGCAAGCTGATTATAAGGACTGCTCTTTAAACCAGGATACCAAACAAACTCAACCTGTGAATGTTGTTCTAACCATTGCGCTAATTCTAAAGCATTATCAACAGCTCTTTGAACACGCAGGCTTAATGTTTCCAAACCTTGTAAAAAGAGAAACGAATTAAACGGACTTAATGCAGGACCAAAGTCTCTAAGACCTTCTACTCTTGCACGAATGGCAAACGCAATATTTGGCAAACCAAGCGGGTTATTATCACCGAAAACTTCCCAAAACTTTAAGCCGTGATAACCTTCGCTTGGCTCAGTAAATTGCGGAAACTTTCCATTGCCCCAATTATAATTTCCCCCGTCAACTATAAGTCCACCAATACTTGTTCCATGGCCGCCAATCCATTTTGTTGCAGACTCAACAACAATGTTTGCGCCCCATTCAAGTGGTTTAAATAAATAACCACCTGCACCAAAAGTATTATCAACAACTAACGGTAGATCATACTCTTTAGCAAGTGCAACAAATTTTTCAAAGTCAGGAATATTTAAACGCGGGTTACCAATTGTTTCAAGATAAATAGCCTTTGTATTTTTATCAATATGTTTTACAAAATTTTCAGCGTCGTCTCCATCAGCAAAACGTGCTTCAATACCTAATCTTTTAAAGGCAACTTTAAACTGATTATAAGTGCCGCCATATAAATATTTAGTAGAAATAAAATTATCGCCAGCCTGTAAAATATTATTTAATGCAAGGAATTGTGCTGCCTGCCCTGAACCTGTTGCCAGCGCTGCAACGCCACCTTCGAGTGCTGCAATACGTTGCTCCAACACATCGGTTGTTGGGTTCATAATGCGTGTATAAATATTGCCAAATTGTTTTAAGCCAAACAGATTGGCAGCGTGCTCTGAATTGTCGAATTGATAAGATGTAGTTTGATAAATAGGAACGGCACGTGATTTTGTTGTAGGATCAATTTGCTGACCAGCATGCAATTGCAATGTTTCAAAATGATAACTCATAATAGAATTTTTGTGTGAAAGATTAATTTGTTAAGCCTTATTCTGCTTTTTTTGTTGATATGATTTAAACTAAAAACGGGCGAAGCCCGGGCGAGGGGTTATATAGTGATGGCTTGCGCCATACAACAAATGCAACAACAAGCACACATAGTTGTGTGGTTAATTTTGTTTTGAATATTTTGTTGCGTTTGTGACATTAATTGTACGAATACTGCACAAATGTACTTGAGAATATTATTCATCGCTTAAAAAAATTTTAATTGATTGTTAAGTTGTTTGAACTTATAAAGCAGCATAAATAAAAAAAGCCCTACTGATAAATCAGAAGAGCTTTATGTAAATATTTTAAGCTTAAATCTGACTTATCTCTTCCCAACAATTGTTGAGATTGGAGTTGGCACCTTTTCCTTTATTTGGATGGTTGCCAAGGCTTCATCGGGCCATTCCCTCTGCCTTTCTTGATAAGTAATTTAAAGAACTGATGCAAATGTATAAAGCGAAATGCTTAATACAAATAAATCCTTACTGAAGTGTTGTTAATTTAATGTTCAATTCATTTAACTGTTTTTCATCAATAGCAGCAGGTGCATCAAGCATTACATCTCTGCCTGAATTATTTTTAGGAAACGCTATAAAATCCCTTATACTTTCACTGCCACCAAGTATAGCACATAACCTGTCGAAACCAAAGGCAATACCACCATGCGGCGGAGCACCATATTCAAAAGCACTCATTAAAAATCCGAATTTATATTGTGCCTCTTCTTTGCTCATGCCTAAAGCCGCAAACATTTTTTCCTGTAATTCTCTTTGATAAATTCTTATTGAACCGCCACCAATTTCGTTTCCATTTAAAACAATATCATAAGCATTTGCTTTTATGTTTGCATAAGGATGTTCCAAATATTTTGATGCGTCTTTTATTGAAGGATCATTATTAATCATTACTTCAATATCAGATGGTTTGGGTGAAGTAAAAGGATGATGTCGCGCCACCCAGCGATTGCTTTCTTCGTCATATTCAAACAAGGGAAAATCTAAAACCCAAAGCAATTTGAATTCGTTGTTGTTTCTCAAGCCCAAACGTTTTGCCATTTCCAAACGCAGTTCACTTATTGCCTTTCTTGTGCGTTCTTCGTTTCCGGCTAATATTAAAATAAGATCACCTGGTTTTGCATTGCAGGCATCAGCAATAGCTTTTAATCTTTCTGCAGTATAAAATTTATCGATGCTGCTTTTGTATGTACCATCTGTATTGCACTTTATGAATGCCAGACCTTTCATTCCAATTTGAGGGCGTTTCACCCATTCCGTTAACTCATCTGTTTGTTTGCGTGTATATTCACTACAACCCGCAGCCGCAATAGCTAATACTGTTTCAGCACTATCAAACACTGCAAAATTTGCATCATTAATTAAAGCGCTGTTGGTTGATTTATTTATATAAACTGATGCTGGTTTTTTTAAATTGGTGATCTTCATTTCAAACCTGATGTCGGGTTTATCATTACCATAATTCCACATAGCATCTTCCCAACTTATGCGTTCAACGGTTTCAGTGTAATCGATGCCTTTCACATCTTTAAAGATTCGTTTTGCTAAACCTTCGAACATATTAATAATGTCATCCTGTTCAACAAAACTCATCTCGCAATCAATTTGCGTAAACTCAGGCTGGCGGTCAGCACGCAAATCTTCATCCCGAAAACATTTTAC
>CAZZXW010000413.1:0-2777 GCA_964658095.1 uncultured Parafilimonas sp.
TGATTATGCAATACGCTCTGGTGCGCCTATTGAAGTAGTTGAAAACCTTCAGGAGCTTGAAGATGAAGGTGAGGTATATGAAAGCATTGAAGATATCTGGCCTGACTACCCAAGCCAGGAAGATTTTCTTTTTAATGAAGATGAATACTGATTCGTCTCTTTAAAGTTGATGAATAACATATTGGCCCCAACTTAAACCACCAACTTACGTTCAACGATTCGCGATCAATTATTGTTTCAAAAAACTTAATACAGCTGATGCAAACTGCGGTGTTGAAGCTGCGTGGTTATGGTCACCTGGCGTAACTGCTTTTTGTGCGTTTGTAAATAATGAAGCAAGTTCATCAGCAGAACCATTTGCTTCATCACTGTCTCCATGTATAACCAACACCGGAATTTTTATTGTTGATAATGTTTCTTTTGATGTGGATGGCTGATATTTCTGCAACAATGCGAGTGCCTGCTGATCTAAATTTTGTATCTGCACATTTTGAACCATTGTATGTAATGATGGAACTGTATCAGCAGCCAATGCATGATAAAAATCAATACGCCGTTGCCAGTTTGGATTTGTAAAATCTGCGCCCATACCACCCATTACTGCTTTGTGAACATGCTTATCCAACACCATTAACCTTGCTGTAATTATTGAGCCTCTTGAATAACCAACAACATCATAATTTTTTATGTTGAGATGCAGCATTAAACCGATAATATCTTTTGCTTCCGCATCATTTGCATAAGCTGAATCTGTATGCGGCTTACCTGATCTGCCATTGCCTCTTAAATCAATCAATACAACTTTAAAACCTGATGCAATCAGGCTGTCATATAATGCTGCATGCTTCCAGGAATTACTATTTACAATAAAGCCATGCACCAATAAAACAGGAAAGCCGTTGCCATGCACTTCATAATAAATTTTTGTTTTATCAAATGATGATAAGTAGCCTGAATCAATTTTTGCTTGTTGTGCAAATGTTGCGCTGCTTAATAAAATAAGTACAAATAATGCTGATATATTTTTCATGAATTTATGCTTCATTCAAAAAAGGATAACGGTAATCTGTTGGCGGGTTAAATGTTTCTTTAATGGTTCTTGCACTTAACCAGCGGTATAAATTTAACATGCTGCCGGCTTTATCGTTTGTGCCGCTGGCTCTTGCACCGCCAAAAGGCTGCTGGCCAACAACAGCACCGGTTGGTTTATCGTTGATATAAAAATTGCCTGCTGCATGCCGCAATTTATCTGTTGCTAATGCAACCGCATTTCTATCTTTCGCAATAATGCTTCCTGTAAGCGCATAAGGCGAAGTTGTGTTTACAAGCTCCATCGTTTCTTCAAACTTGTTTTCATCATACACATAAATAGTAAGCACTGGGCCAAAAATTTCTTCACACAAAGAAATATAGTTTGAGTCTTTTGCTTCAATCACTGTTGGTTCAATAAAATAACCGTTTGTTTTATCATGATTGCCACCAACTATAATTTCTGCATTCGCATCTTTCTTTGCATTATCAATGTAGCCGGAAATTTTATCGAAAGCTCTTTCATCAATTACAGCATTAATAAAATTGCTGAAGTCTTCCACTGTTCCCATCTTTATTGTTTTTATCTCAGCTATTAATTTTTCTTTTATTGATGCTGCAAGATTGGAAGGCAAATAAGCACGTGAAGCTGCAGAACATTTTTGTCCCTGGAACTCAAATGCACCTCTCGCCAAAGCAGTAACCACAACATCAGCATCAGCAGATTTATGAACCAGTACAAAATCTTTACCACCGGTTTCACCAACAATTCTTGGATAGGATTTATAGTTGCTGATGTTGCTTCCTATTTCTTTCCAAATTGTATTAAACACTTTTGTGCTGCCTGTAAAATGCAAGCCTGCAAATTCAGGATGCGAAAAACACACCTTGCCTAAATCATTGCCATCAGCATAAATTAAATTAATAACACCATCAGGTAAACCGGCTTCCTTTAAAATGCGCATAAACATTTGCGCTGCAAAAATTTGTGTATGTGCCGGCTTCCATATAACCACATTGCCACACATAGCAGCACTGGTTGGCAGGTTGCCGCCGATTGCCGTAAAATTGAATGGCGTTATAGCCAACACAAAACCTTCAAGCGAACGCCATTCCATGCGGTTATGCATTCCGGGTGATGAGTTAGGTTGCTGCTTATAAATCTCACTTAAATAATGTACGTTGAAGCGCAAAAAATCTATTAGTTCACAGGCACTGTCAATCTCTGCCTGGTAAGCATTTTTACTTTGCCCCAACATGGTTGTACCATTCATGTGAAAGCGGTATTTACCGGCAATAAGATCAGCAGCCTTTAAAAAAATATGTGCTCTATCCTCCCATGGCAAATTACTCCAGTTATCTTTTGCCTTTAATGCGGCATTAATTGCATGATGCACCTGCGCTTCAGTGCCTTCATGAAAATACCCAAGTGTATGATTTATTTCATGCGGCGGATGTAAAGCAATTTTTTTACCGGCACGTACTTCTTCTGTACCAATATACATCGGCACATCAATTTGTTCAGCCTTTAATTGCACCAATATTTTTTTTAACTGAACTCTTTCAGGCGAACCAGGCGCATAGTTTAAAACAGGTTCATTAGCGGGCATCGGGTAAGAGAAGTAACCGATATTCATTCTTATATTTTTCGCAAAGATAAACGAATGCAAGTTGCAGCTTTTGCTATAAGCTATTAGCATTAAATTTCTTTACAATTTTTACAGATTCTTCTAACAATAATTTATTAA
>CAZZXW010000414.1:0-2741 GCA_964658095.1 uncultured Parafilimonas sp.
AATTGCGGGTTACAGAGGTTTGCCTGGGCGCAGCGGTTACTCAGCATCAAAATTTGCATTGCAGGGATGGATGGAAGCCATACGTACCGAACTAATGGATACCGGTGTAAATGTAATGTGGGTTTGCCCGGGCTTTACACGATCAAACATAAGAAATGTAGCGTTAAATAAAGATACACAACCGCAAGGCGAATCACCTTTAGATGAAAGCAGCCTTATGAGTCCTGAGGAATGCGCATCACATATTTTAAATGCAATAGAAAAACGTAAACGTACGTTAGTACTCACCAGGCAGGGAAAAGAAACTATCCTGCTCAATCGTTTGATACCTTCATTTGCTGATAAGTGGGTGCATAAATTCTTTTTTAAAAATGGCGTTTTAGTTAAATAAATAATTGCTTTTATTGCATGCCTGTAGTAACGCTTTCAACAGATATTGGTCAGAGTGATTATGTTGTTGGTGCTATAAAAGGGCAATTGTTACAGGCGGTACCTTCTTTTTCTATTATTGATATTACACATCAGCTTATTGCCAACAATTACCTTCATGCCGCTTATGTTTGTACAAACGCATTTGCATTTTATCCTGCAGGCAGCTTTCATGTTGTAATTATTAATTTATTTGAAAAACAGCCTTCGCATTTATTAATAACATCGTATAAAAATCAATTTATTGTTTGCCCTGACAATGGTATATTAACTATGATTGTTGGTGAAAAGCCAACCAATATTTTTTCTGTTGAAGTAAGCGCCAAAGCAAGTGCAGGCGTGTTAAACTGCACCGCTGCCATTGCTGAATTATTAAAAGAATTACAACAAAATATTCCACTTGAAAATATTGCGAAACCTGTTTTTGCAATTAAAGAAATGTACCCGTTCCGTTCAACAACAGGTCCTAACTGGATTGACAGCCAGATTATTTTTATTGATCAATTTGAGAACGTTGTGGTTAACCTTACAAAAGCGGAATTTGAAGAGCATTGTAAAGGCAGAAAATTTAAAATTATTTTACCTGCACGCAACGATGGCGGCATTGAAACCATAAGTGAAAACTATGCTTCTGTTGAACAAGGCGAAAGGCTTGCGTGGTTTAATTCTGCCGGTTATCTTGAGCTTGCTATAAATAAAGGAAACCTTGCAGGATTGTTTGGGCTCAAGCGTTTTTCAGGCGGTACAACACTTAATGCGCTTCCACAAAATAAGCTTATGTATGAGCGTGTAAAGATTTATTTTGAATAAGCATGCGATTCCAATCTTACTTTAATACGGCTATAAAGATTATTTCTTTATATGATGGTTCAATGCCACTTGTGCATTTTTTAAAAAAGTATTTCTCAGAAAATAAAAAGCATGGTTCAAAAGATAGAAAATTAATCACTCATGCATGTTACAATTATTTCAGACCTGGACTTGCCTTAAAAGATGTAAGCATCGAAGAGCATTTAAAAACCGCTATTTTTTTATGTAATGCTTCTGCCGGTGAGTGGGATATTTTATATGATGATGAATGGATAGAACACTGGGATGATCAGTTAAGAAAAAGAATTTATTTTATTAAACTGAATTATAATTTTTTTATTGAAGACATTTTTCGATTAATAGATGAAGCCAGCAAGCTTGCTGATGAAGAACATTTTATACTCTCGCATTTAATACAACCATATGTTTTTTTAAGGATAAGAAATCAACAGCACGAAAAAGTGTTTGATGCCTTGCATCATCATCACATTCATTTTGAAAAAATAAATGATGATTGTATTGCTATAAAAAATTCAGCCTCATTAACAAATATTATCAGCATTGATGAAGATGCAGTGATACAGGATTACTCATCTCAACGGGTGAAAGAATTTTTAGAAGTTTATAAAGCTGAAACTGAAAATCAACACTCTGAAATGAATGTTTGGGATTGCTGCGCAGGCAGCGGCGGTAAATCTATTTTAGCTTATGATACATTAGAAAATATAAAGCTTACCGTTTCTGATGTTCGCACTTCTATCATACAAAATCTAAAAGAGCGTTTTAAGAAAGCCGGTATAAAAAATTATACAAGTTATGTTACTGATTTAACTGATTCCAAATCACCAATTCCTACTTTCAAATTTGATTTAATTATCTATGATGCACCTTGTACCGGCAGCGGAACATGGAGCCGAACACCTGAGCAATTATATTTTTTCCAGCCGGAAAAAACGGAAGCCTATTCATCGTTACAAAAAAAAATAACGTGCGCCGCAATTGCGCAACTTAAACAGGATGGATATTTTTTATACATCACCTGTTCTGTATTTAAAAAAGAAAATGAAGAAGTGATTGATTACTTAACGCATAAATTTAAACTTGCAATTATTAAAATGGAATTACTTGCGGGTTACAATAAAAAAGCAGATACCATGTTTGCGGCACTGCTTAAAAAAGTTTAATTGCTATATGCTATTGCCGGCGCATCAACTGCAAAGTTTTGTATTGTTTTGCCATCGTTATATTGTATTGAATAACTGCAACCTTGCGTGTTATTAATACTATCAAAATCTACATTGTACACTTCCTGGTATTCAGTTATGATTTTCTTACTGGCAATAATGTTATTAGCTGCATCAACCAAACTAATTGTTACTGTTCCGTTTACCTGCCCTATAAATTTAAAGTTTATGCCTTTTAACGGATGCGCTACTGCTATAAATTTCTTATCACCAAACAACAAAGTATTTTGCTTGTGTTTTAATGTATCGTATGCTTTT
>CAZZXW010000415.1:0-2738 GCA_964658095.1 uncultured Parafilimonas sp.
CTTGATGGTGGTCGTTTTGCATCTTCTGATTTAAATGATTTATATCGTCGTGTTATTATCCGTAATAACCGTTTAAAAAGATTATTGGAAATTAAAGCGCCTGAAGTAATTCTTCGTAACGAAAAACGTATGCTTCAGGAAGCTGTAGATAGCTTGTTTGATAACAGCCGTAAATCAAATGCGGTTAAAGCAGAAGGTGGTCGTGCTTTAAAATCTTTAAGCGATGTGCTTAAAGGTAAACAAGGCCGTTTCCGCCAGAACTTATTAGGTAAACGTGTTGATTATTCAGGCCGTTCAGTAATTGTAGTTGGTCCTGAATTAAAGATGCATGAATGTGGTTTACCTAAAGATATGGCTGCTGAATTATTCAAGCCATTTATCATTCGTAAACTTATAGAAAGAGGAATTGTAAAAACAGTTAAGTCTGCCAAGAAATTAGTTGACAGGAAAGAAGCTGTTGTTTGGGATATTCTTGAAAATATTTTGAAAGGCCACCCGGTAATGTTGAACCGTGCCCCAACATTGCACCGTCTTTCAATACAGGCATTTCAGCCAAAGTTAGTAGAAGGCAAAGCGATACAATTGCACCCATTGGTAACAACTGCGTTTAACGCGGATTTTGATGGTGACCAGATGGCTGTGCATGTTCCGTTAAGTAATGCAGCTATTCTTGAAGCGCAGTTACTGATGCTTTCATCTCATAACATTCTTAACCCACAAAATGGTACACCAATCACACTTCCTTCACAGGACATGGTGCTTGGTTTATATTATATTACCAAGGGCAAAAAAAGCATGGATGGTGAAGTGATAAGAGGTGAAGGAAAAATATTTTACAATCTTGAAGAAGTGATGATAGCTTATAATGAAGGCATCGTTGATCTTCATGCACAAATAAAAGTTAGAACAAGCATAAGGGAAAAAGGTGAGCTTGTAACAAAACTAATAGATACTACTGTTGGCCGTGCCATGTTTAACCAGTTCGTTCCCAAAGAAGTTGGTTTTATCAATGCATTATTAACCAAGAAAAATCTTCGTGAAATAATTGGCGACATTATAAAAATTACAGACGTTCCAAAGTCAGCTAAATTCTTAGATGATATTAAAACGCTTGGTTTTAGAATGGCTTTCCGCGGTGGTTTAAGCTTTAGCGTAAATGATCTTATCATTCCTGATGTAAGAAATGAAATGATCGAAAATGCAAAGGTTGAAGTAGAAGATATACGCGAAAGCTACAACATGGGCCTTATCACTAACAATGAAAGATATAACCAGGTTATTGATATTTGGGGTCGTGTAGATATGCGTATAACTGAATCGCTGATCTCTGAAATGGCGAAAGACAAACAGGGATTTAATTCAGTATACATGATGCTGGATTCCGGTGCCCGTGGTTCTAAAACACAGGTAAAGCAGCTTGTAGGTATTCGTGGTTTGATGGCTAAACCAAGAAAGAGTGGTTCAAGTGGTTCTGAAGTAATCGAAAATCCAATTCTGTCAAACTTTAAAGGTGGCCTTAATGTGTTGGATTATTTTATCTCAACACACGGTGCAAGAAAAGGTTTGGCTGATACAGCGTTAAAAACAGCAGATGCCGGTTACTTAACCCGTCGTTTGGTTGACGTTGCACAGGACGTTGTGATAACTGAAGAAGATTGCGGCACCTTGCGTGGTAATGCAACTTCTGCTCTAAAAGATAATGAAGAAGTTATTGAATCATTGGCTGATCGTATTATGGGACGTACGTCGTTGCATGATGTATATGATCCACAAACAGATGAGCTGATTATAAAAGCAGGCGAGGAAATTTCTGCTGATGTAGCAAAACAAATTGATGATTCAGGAATTGAAAATGTTGAAATACGTTCTGTATTAACCTGCGAAAGCAAACGTGGTGTTTGCGTTAAGTGTTATGGCAAAAATTTAGCAACAGGTTATCTCGCTCAAAAAGGTGATGCCGTTGGTATTATCGCTGCTCAGTCAATTGGTGAACCGGGAACTCAGTTAACCTTGCGTACATTCCACGTTGGTGGTGTGGCAGGTTCTGCTTCTGTTGAATCAACGCTTACTGCAAGGTTTGATGGTACTGTTCAGTTTGATGGGTTGCGTACAGTTGTAGCAAAAAATAACGAAGGCGAAAAAGTAAATATCGTTATCGGTCGTACCGGTGAAGTGCGTGTGATGGATTTAAAGAACGATCGTTTATTAATCACCAATAACGTTCCTTATGGTGCCACTTTAAATGTAAAAGATGGCCAGCAAGTTAAAAAAGGTGATGTTATCTGTACATGGGATCCTTTTAATAATGTTGTGGTTTCTGAAATTGATGGAAGTATAAAATTTGATAGCGTTATTGAAGGCATTACTTTCCGTGAAGAAGCAGATGAACAAACCGGCCACCGTGATAAGGTTGTTATCGAAACAAAAGACAAGACAAAGATTCCTTCTATTATTGTTGAAGGCAAGGAACAAAAAATGTATAACCTTCCTGTAGGCAGCCGTTTGATTTTTGAGGAAGGCGATGCTGTAACTGCCGGTCAGGTAATTGTAAAAATTCCAAGAACAATGCGTAAATCCGGTGATATAACCGGAGGTTTGCCACGTGTAACAGAATTGTTTGAAGCACGTAATCCAAGCAATCCTGCAATTGTATCTGAAATTGATGGCGTTGTTGCTTTTGGTAATATCAAGCGTGGTAATCGTGAAATCTTTATTGAGTCACGTGACGGCGTTCAGAA
>CAZZXW010000416.1:0-2736 GCA_964658095.1 uncultured Parafilimonas sp.
TCTGAAATACCCAAAGCTGGTAAAGAAATTAAACGCGTAATCAAAATAATTTATCCGGAAAGGCAGCCGCATATCATGCACAAAAAACTGCAGTTTGTCCGTTTCATATTGTTTGGCTTCTATTATTGATGGTGCAGAAATATCAATACCCGTAACATCAAATCCACGCGCAGCAAAAGCGCGGCTATGCCTTCCCTTACCACAAGCCACATCAAGAATAAAACTGTTAGGGGGAATTTTTAAATAATTAGTAAATGTGTTTATACAATTTTCAGCTTCTTCATCATTCCTGTTCTCATACAATAAATGATAATAAGGCGAACTAAACCATAATCGAAACCATTCAATAGCAGGCATGCTTTAATTTTATACGTGTGAATATCTACTTACTAATCTTAACACAACCAGTTGTTTTTTAGTTATGTTTGCCGTTGCAAATAACCTAAAAAATGCCGTTGATAAAAAGTATATCAGGAATTAGAGGAACAATAGGCGGAAAACCCGGCAATACATTAAGCCCAATAGACGTTGTAAAGTTTACGGCTGCTTATGCAATGTGGTTAAAAAAGCAAAGCGGTAAAAATACTTATACAATTGTTGTTGGCCGTGATGCACGTATAAGCGGCAGGTTTATTATGCAGCTTGTTATAAATACACTTGTAAGCTGCGGCATACATGTTATTGATCTTGATTTAAGCACTACACCAACGGTTGAATTTGCAGTGCTTTCGCAGAGTGCTGATGGTGGCATTATTATTACAGCAAGCCATAACCCTGCAGAATGGAATGCACTTAAACTGCTGAATGCAAAAGGTGAATTTTTAAGCGATGATGATGGCAGGCAACTGCTATCAATTGCTGAAAACGAAAGTTTTGATTTTTCAACCGTTGATAAATTAGGAAATATAACTGTAGATATTTCTTCGCTTGATAAACATATTGAAGCGGTTATTCAATATCCTTTGATTGATGTTGCTGCTGTAAAAAAGAAAAAATTCAAAATTGTTGTTGATGCAATAAACAGCACAGGTGCAATGGCAGTGCCTGCATTATTAAAAGCACTTGGCATAAAAGATATAACTGTTTTAAATGCTGAAATGAATGGCAGGTTTGCACACAACCCGGAACCGCTGCCTCAAAATCTTACTCAATTAAGCAATGAAGTAAAAAAGCAACAGGCACATTTGGGTATAGCTGTTGATCCTGATGTGGACAGGTTATGTTTTGTGTGTGAAGACGGAACAATGTTTGGCGAAGAATATACGTTGGTTGCCGTTGCTGATTACGTTTTACAACATAAAAAAGGAAATACGGTAAGCAATCTTTCATCAACAAAGGCATTGAAAGATGTTACCTTAAAAAATGGCGGCGAGTATTTTCCAAGTGCTGTTGGTGAAGTGAACGTTGTAGATAAAATGAAGGCAGTGAATGCAGTAATTGGTGGTGAAGGAAATGGTGGAATTATTATTCCCGATTTGCATTATGGCAGGGACGCATTGATTGGTATCGCACTATTTTTAACGCATCTTGCAACAAGCAATAAAACTACCTGCCAGTTAAGAAGAGAATATCCTGATTACTTCATCAGCAAGAATAAAATTGAAGTAAACAACGATGTTGATGTAAAAAAAATCTTTTCAAACATACAGCGCAAATACAAAAACAATCCTGTTAATACAGAAGATGGTTTAAAGATAGAATTCGATAATGATTGGGTACATTTACGTACAAGCAACACTGAACCTATTATACGTATTTATGCTGAAAGTAATTTTGAAACAACTGCCGATAATATTGCGCGCCGGCTTATGCAGGATATTAAGGAATGTATTTAAAAGAAGCTTCTTTTGTTTTCGTAAACAAGCAAAGAATTAAAGATTGCTGTATAATAATACAAAGCCATTTTTAATGCTGAAAAATTCTTTGATTGTAAGTAAAATCGTTTTCATAAAATCTGTTTTATTGTTATGAATAATAGATAACTAACAATCGTTTTAATTTAATTCTGTTATTTTAAAATGATGTTAAACACAATCGCATTCATCCAAGGCATCATTGTTATTGTTGAATATATTTATAATAAATCATTGCTGCTATCTTCGTAATATATGATTGATTTTAGAAGTGATACCGTAACCAAGCCATCACCCAAAATGCTTGATGCCATGTTTAATGCAGCAGTTGGTGATGATGTTTTTGAAGAAGATCCAACCATTAATCAACTGGAAGAAAAAGTTGCCGCTATGTTTGATATGGAAGCTGCAATTTTTTGCCCAAGCGGCACAATGACGAATCAGATTGCAATCAAATGCCATACACAACCTGGTGATGAAATTATATGTGATAAGCTTTCACACATTTATCAATATGAAGGTGGAGGCATTGCATTTAATTCTGGTTGTTCTGTAAAACTTATTGATGGTAATTATGGAAGAATAAATGCGCAAGAGGTTGAAGCTTCCATCAATAATAAAAACGATGTACACAAGCCCATTTCAAAATTGGTTTCTTTAGAAAATACAGCGAACCGTGGCGGCGGAAGTTGTTACAATTTTGATGACATCATTCAAATTAAAAAAGTTTGCGAAGAAAATGATTTAGCATTTCACCTTGATGGCGCAAGATTGTTTAATGCTATCGTTGCAAAGAACGAATCATATAAAGACTATGGTAAAATTTTCGACAGCATTTCAATTTGCATCAGCAAAGGTTTGGGGGCACCGGTTGGCAGCGTTC
>CAZZXW010000417.1:0-2730 GCA_964658095.1 uncultured Parafilimonas sp.
ATGCAACTTTGTGAAGGCATAGCACAAAGGCTTAATTGAAAACTAAAATTGAAGATAAATACTAATGTTCAATAGCGTAATGTCTGACAATAACCAAAGATGATAAGAAGTACTGCTGCACAAGTGCGGCTGGTCAAGCCATGCTTTTACAAATGCACTTGTTGTATATCGTTTAGTTTCTCCATTGCAGCTCATAATCTCCATTCCATGTCGAAGGTTCTATCCTTTTATCATCGTAGTTGTCATAAAACAACCTTATAATTATTTTATTATTCTTTATAGTAATAGCATTTCCCTTTACGATTTTATATGAGCCAGGATTGTTTGGAACTTCCAATCCATCAATAACTCCATCAGCTCTTGGTATTTCAAATTCAGCACTGTCTTCATATGTCTTTCGTAGAAATAAGGAAACCGGGTCATGAAACATATAAAGTCGCTTTCCTTTTATTGTTACTTTATACGTTTGCTGGTGTTTCTCAATGTACGCCGTCTTGTAATTCGAAGCGGGTGAAGTAAAGAGAAAAAAGTAAGTAGCTAATCCAGTAACCACGGTGGAAGCAATGAGTATAGTCAACTTGACCTTTTTGGGTGCCTTAAAATTGGCTGTCCTAAAAGACTGAACAAAATTTGTGAGCAAAAATAAAATTGCATAAGTAAGTCCGGTTAATAAAGCAAAAATGATGATTACAAAAATTACCATAGTTAGAGGTCTATCCTATAGCACACACAACGTTGAAGCATTTGTGAATGCATGGCAATAGCTATCGTCAGCTTGGTACAAATGCCAAATTGAAACTGAAGTTGAAGATAAATACAAATGTTCAATAGCGAAATGTTGGCTTGAACAAAAGCTGATAAGAATTTTGCTAATACTGAGTAATGTCAGCCCCGCTTGTAGCAATACTTTTGTTGGTGGCAGTTTTATTTGAATTTATACTGTTTATATTTTTTAATATACAGTGTCAATTTTAAAGCTGTTTGCATATTTAAACGTAAACTTTTAAAATTAATGCTGCGATTGCTGTCGTGATGTAACTATGAGTTTCATAGCAGTTTTAATTAATTGCTAAAACATACTCTCCGTTTACTTTCTTAAATGCTTTTTTATTTCTTGTTTATTTCTGAACTTGATTGTGTCTTTTCCAATTATTGTTATCGCTTTAAATTCATCTGGTATCCAAACTCCACTTGCTAACGTAAATTTTGTTATGGTAAAACCATATATTTTAAGATCAGATTAAGAGTGTCAAAATTAATTAAAGTAACTCCAGAGCCTTGTGCAAAACCATTTGATTTTGTTATGTAGCTATAATCATAACTATGGTAACTGCTGTCAAGGTAATGTTTGTCAAAAGAAACGTTTATCTGAATTATGCTTGTCAAATTATTTTTTATTTGACCAACCTCAATAAAGTCCATAACACAAGCATGTAATGAAAACAATAGAATTAATGTAAAAGCTTTTTTGATAGTGCTGTCTTTTAAATTGCCACCAACGTTGAAGCATTTGTGAAGGCATGGTAATAATGATTGGTCAGCCTGTACAAATGCTTAATTAAAAATTGAAGTTGAAGATAATTACAAATGTTCAATAGTGTAATGTCGGCTTGAACAAAAGGTAATAGAATTACTGCTGCAAAAGTGACGATTATCAGCCACGCTTTAAGCAATGCATTTGTTAGCTGCAGACAAATTTTATGGAAAGAGCTGATTTGCATTATTCCACTTGGTGTCAAAATCTGTAATAAACATTTGAATAATTTTAGGCTCATTGATTTTTGAAAACATAAATGTTTTGTTCCCCAAATCCTTTAACGATGCACCGAAATGATATAAATACAAATCGTCAAGAATTAAAAACCTGTCGTGGTAAGAATTACTTTCTTTAATACTTATACTTGAATGTTGCTTTTGAAAATTTTGAAGAGGTAGTTTTATAGGTGCTATTTGATTTCTTGCTGTTAATATTTTAATGGAAATGTTTGCTTGCTTATTTGTAAGAAAAGTAATCAAATCAAAGCTAATGTAATTGTCAACGAGCTTTATTTCTTTTGAAGCTTGTGAAATTATTTTGTCTAAATGATAAATGGCATCATAATACTCGCCTTTAAAGAAAAGTCCTTCTTCAGTTGTTTCGGTCGGCAAAGAGTTAATTATTTCATTTGTGAATGCATTTACTTTTAAATATTTTTCAAAAAGATGTTTTGCAAATTCTAAGTGCTTGATTGAAAAACTAAACGGTGCTGGTGTCGAGCCTTCTGTAAAAATTGATATATGTAATTGGGAAACTTCTGGGAAATTTTCATCAAACTCTTTTTTATATGAATTATCTGTGTCGTCAAAACTGAGACTTAAAAAATTTAAGCATTTACTTCGAAATATGTTTTTTTTATTAGAAAGTTCTTTAAAATTTTTTCTAAGTGTTTGGTCATTCAGCATTTCGTCAACTTCTGTAGTTAGAAGTTTTAAACCTTTACAAAACGCATCTGAATTTTTTGGTGTCATATTGTTTGCAGCTAAAGTTTAAGGCTTGCTGCTGTGCCGGAATTTAAGTTTGTCAAGCCCGTAACTAAAGCCCAATAGAATTACTGATGATGAAGATAAGAACTAAAACCAAATTGAATTACGTCTGACTGAACTACTGCTGATTTCGAACAAAAGGATGAGGATTTATTGGTCTGCCAGTATAGCAGCAAACTAAATGTTGGCGGGAGTTATAATGTAGTT
>CAZZXW010000418.1:0-2725 GCA_964658095.1 uncultured Parafilimonas sp.
GCAGAGCTGGCTTCACCATTGTTTGTTTTCTGGCCAAGAATAGCAAGGTATATTGCTGGTGTTATCATCGTCCTGTTTCAGCTTAACATCATCATCAGCGGCAACCTTTCTTTTTTAAACTGGCTTACTATCATTCCTGCATTAGCATGTTTTGATGATGGGTTCTGGTCAAAACTTTTGCCACGTTCGCTGGTTAACAAAGCACAAGCTGCTGCTGCAAACGCTGAAACATCAAAGCCAATGCAAACAACTGTATGGGTTGTTACAGTAATCATTATATTTCTAAGCGTGGCGCCGGTAGTCAACATGTTGTCTCCAAAACAAATCATGAATACCTCGTTTGACCCTTTAGACATTGTAAACACGTATGGTGCATTTGGTACTGTTGACCAGGAACGTATGAATGTGGTGTTTGAAGGAACAAGTGATAATGATTCAAGCGATAATGCACACTGGAAACCTTATATCTATAAAGGCTTGCCGGTATTGCTGAATAAACGGCCACCGCAGATAGCACCTTATCAACTGCGTTTAGACTGGCAAATGTGGTTTGCATCAATGTCAACACCAGATGAATATACATGGACGTTTAACCTCATGTGGAAACTGCTTCATAATGATCAAAAGACCATCAGCTTATTTAGCGGCAATCCTTTTCCTGATAAACCGCCAAAATATGTTCGTGCAGTATTGTATCATTATAAGTTTTTAAGGAATAACGTTAAAGGCCTTTGGTGGAGCCGTGAAAAAGTTGGAGAGTGGATTCAGCCTTTATCTGCCAACGATCCGAGGCTGATTGATTTTTTAAAAGGCAACGGCTGGATACCTTAAATGCAACTGGTTACTTTCAACACAAACACATCATTAATGCAACCACACTAATACCTGCGCCGGGACTGTTTATCCATATAATTAAAATTTAACCGGTAATTATTTAATACTTGTTCGATGCATTGTATCAAACAAGCATCGGACAACTATCAAAGAAGTATCGAAGAAATAACGAAGATGGTATTTGCATAGTGATTTACTGATACTGTTGCTAATAACGACTAAGCTTTACAATTATTGATTGAGTTCTATTGTTGCTTTACATTCTTATTTTGTTCTTTAGTTTAATGGTTAGCCGGAAGTTGGTGTTTACACATACTGTTTATAGTGCTTCTTAAACCTCAGGCTGTTTTGTTTATTGATTATTTTGCAAAATCAATACAGGGTATTAATATGAAGACTATAATCTGGATGCTGTTATGTTTAACTGCTTGTATCAATTTTCTTTTTGCTCAAAGCATTTCTTCAACCGTAAACTGGATAAGGCCTTCAAAAAATACTGATGCACCGGTTTGGGGGATACGTAATGGCATTGTAGTGGCTTTGTGGCCGGCGGCTATTGAACCTAAAATAAATGGCACTGAAGGTGGCCCACGTGGCTTGCTGCGTATTGGTTATGATTATATGGGTGTTGATTATCTTATCAATTTTATTGCCGTTGAACCTGTTGTGAATGATGATATGGAGTTTAGCGAAGTATCACCTTCTGTGGTTGATGATAAACTGGGTAAGCTATTCTGGGCAGCCGATAGTATTTTAAACAATCGCTTTTCAGCTAATACTTCTCCGCAAGGTATTATAACACATCCTGATAGTTTGCATCCTGATGTTGAAGAACTTTCTTTTTATGTATTTATGGAAAAATTTATTAACGGCGCACATCCTTATTTAAAGATCAGTATACGAAGCAATAATCCCGGTGAAATATGCCTTCAAATATTTAATGAACCCAACAGTAAGCCAATGCAACGATGTGCACTTACCGCAACTATGGGTAATTATTCAAGATTAAGATTACTGTATCTCAAAGATGAAACGGTAGATGCAGGTAAATTATATCAGGGTTATAATGATATTGATTTTATTGAAAAAGATGCTTACAGTTATAAGCGCATGTTGCGTAATAAGAATGGTGATTATGTTGTGTTTGCAGAATCTAACGAAAATTTTACGCAGCTTGCAGGCTGGCCGCAGCAACCTGATTATATTAAAAAATGGGGATGGCGATACAGGCCTTTTTATAAGCTTACACAATACTGGCGCAAAGAAGCAGGTGATGCTGATTCTTCACTTGCGGTAAGAGTTAATGGCAGGCGTAAATACTGGGCCGGTGAAAGCAATAACCTTAATGATTATATTGATATTCCCAATGGCCCTGCTTTTGAAAACTTTGAGTTAAGAGACAATTATCATGCAGGTGAAAAATTTTACTTTGGGCTTTCAATTTTAACTGCAAAACAGTTGATAGAGGGCTTTTGATTTAAATTCTGTATTAGAGTTAATAGTTAAAGGAACAGAACCTTAATATAACGATAACCTTATCGTAAAGTTGAGTTTATAGTCATGGTAGTTATTTGCACTATAAAACCTCACCTAATGAAAAGAAGTTATTACATTAACAACAAAAATTTTCAAAGTTTAATTTCAACATCACCAATGACAGCGTTTCTTTGTTCTTTGTTCTTAAGTATTTTTCTTACCAGTTGCATTAAGCATCCTGAACCACCATTTCCTCCCGGTGCATTAAATAAGATAAACCATGTAGTCGTTATTTATTTGGAGAACCATAGCTTTGATAATTTGTATGGCCAGTTTGCCGGTGCAAATGGTTTATCAGATGCACCTTCTTCAAAAACTATACAGGTTGATTCCTCAGGTTCGCCTTACTCAACAT
>CAZZXW010000419.1:0-2696 GCA_964658095.1 uncultured Parafilimonas sp.
TCCTGCATTTATTATTTCATACGTTTTGCCGATGTTTAAAAATTCCTTTGCCTGTCTAAGATGTGATTCTAGGTCTGATGCTATAAGCATCCTGCTTTTTGAAGTTTTTTGAACAATATAATCTGTAAGTTCGGGTGTTGTAATTGCTTTAGGATTAAAGGTAAATTCAACAGGCGTTGAATGGGTTTCGTTAGCGTTGCTGCCTGTAATTTTCAATATACCTATTCTTTCAAGCGAAACCTCTTTGTGTTCGTATAAAAAATCAGCTATAAGTTGTTCGTAATGGTTCACAGTTATTGAGTTGACTTTTTAATCTTGCATTACCGCTTCATACACATAAATGCAAGTGCAATATTAAACTATAATCAGCGTTTCCGTAAAATGTTTAAATGCATTTCACAATATTATAATGACTGAAAAAGATGCAGCATTCCTGAAATATTGGGAGGAAAACCGTTTTAAAGAAAAGTCTTTGCTCAAACAGTTTTTTCCCGGTTTACCAATTGGCCTTGCATTGGGTGCAGGTATACTGCTGCTGTTAAACTCTGGCTGGTATGAAAGAGCTGATATGGTTGCACTTTCTGAAAGTAGCCCTGTTATAATTTTTATAGCCATTGCTGGTATTGTTGCCTTCACCGGTTTTTTTTATAAAAAATTTCGTTGGGAAATGAATGAGCAGGCTTATAAAGAATTAAAACTTAAAGCTGATAAGGAAGCTCTTATAAAAGATGATAATTTGAATCAATAATTAATGAAAAGCATAATTGTTTTGATTATCGGAATTACGATTTTAGCTTCATGTAAAAAGCAACATGATGATGCCTGTATACCGGTAAAAGCTACTGATGAAGCTGCATCAATTGCAACTTATTGTCATGCCAATGGAATTACTTATACTGTTGACAGCAATGGCATTTATTACCAGGTTATTGATCCCGGTTCAGGCGCAAAGCCTAATATAAATTCAACAATCAAGGCAACCTATTCAACCACCCTCTTAACAGGTCAAATAGTTGACACAAGCCACACAACCGATCCTATAACTTTGCCACTTAGCCAGTTTATTGAAGGCTGGCGCATTGCCATTCCTTATATACAGCAAGGCGGCCATATTAAAATAGTTATACCATCAGCGCTTGCTTATGGTTGCACTGGCATTCAAAATGTAGTGCCCGCCAACGCACCTTTATATTACGATGTGCTGTTGCTTAATGTATCTAATTAAATCTTCTCAGGGTTATTTTAACCTTTTTACAAGGCATTTTTTGTACCTGCGTGTATGTCGCAAACTATTATCTTTGCCGCTCTCTAAAATTTTTTAATATATGCAACTGAAAGGGTTGGTGCGTTTTTTTGCTTTGGCGCTTATACTAATTTGCTTATATCAACTGTCTTTTACATGGATAGTGCGCAACTATGAATCAGGCATGGCTGACAAAGCAGCTCTTTGGGTTAAAGCTAATTATCCTCCTGCCCAAACAAAATATCCCGGCGATAAACAACTTCAGGACGCATATAATGATTCTCTTGCTAATCTTAAAAAGCAAAGATTACAGCGTTTACTTGACAGTACTAAAGATACCAAAATTGGCCCTTTTGGATTAACCACTTATCGCAGTGCGAAAGATAAAGAACTTATGCTTGGTCTTGACCTGCAGGGCGGCATGAGTGTAACAATGGAAGTAGGCCTGGATGGATTGATAAAATCACTTGCCAACTATACCAAAGATGCAACTTTTAATAAAGCGCTTTCGGCTGCTGTTGCTAAGAAAGCAACAACAGGTAAAGACCTGATTACATTGTTTGCAAACGAATTTGCAGCACAAAGCGCCGGCGCAAAACTGGCTCCTTATTTTGTAACAAGAAGTAATGGCGCGGTAAAATTTGATGCATCTAATGATGCCGTTATTAATTATTTAAGAGAGCAATCTAAAACTGCGTTTGAAAACACTGTAAAAATTCTTACAACACGTATCGACCGTTTTGGTGTTGCTTCACCCAACATTAATCCCGATCCAAATAAAGGCATTATCAACATTGAACTTGCCGGCATTAATGATCCTGAAAGAGTGCGTAAATATCTTCAATCAACTGCCAATCTTCAATTTTTTGAAGTATATAATCTGCAGGAAATTGATGATAATGTTAATGCTGCACAAAAAGTATTATCAGATTATTTAAAAGGAACCAGTGATACCTTATCAAAAGATACATCAGCAAAAAAACTTACAGATACAGCTAAAACAAATACTGCTGCAACAACAGCACAAGTAGATACCAATGCCATTGCCGGTTTTAATAATGTTCAGAATAAGGCTGCTACAAAATCTGTAACAGGCAGTTCAAAGAACATACAAGATTCTAATGAAATAAGAAAAAGAGATTATCCTATTCAAAGTATTGTACAAATTGTACCACCGCAACAAGGCCAGGATGGCAAATATCATTTTTCGCCTGAGATCGGTTATGTATCAACCAATGATACAGGATTACTTAACTCATATTTAAATTATGATTTTGTAAAAAGTAAGTTTCCTGCAAACCTCGTGTTTATGTATGGCAAGCCTGAGAACCAGCAATTGTCAGATAAGAATGTTCTTGCATTGTACGCCATAAAAACATTAGACAATGGTCAGGCGAAATTAGAAGGTTCTCATGTAACCAATGCGAGACAGGATTATGATGAACGTGGTGCT
>CAZZXW010000420.1:0-2693 GCA_964658095.1 uncultured Parafilimonas sp.
CCATTCGAACGTTACTTTGCGGTTGCCATGTTATCATGTCTTCTTTATTGTTATTTGTATAATCCATAACACTCCGAGGAGGTTGCGGTAATTGGCCGTTCAATAACCCGGTTGATTGTACAGGCGTACCACTTTTATCAAATAATTCAGTAAACACAGCAAGACTTTCATTCAAGCTAATTGTATCAGCAGCAATAATTTTGTTTATAGGTTTTTCCTTTGTTAGCGCAATGCTTATATCTCTCGCTATTTGAATTTGCGGATCGTTTGCAGATGAACGATATGTTTGCTGTACACTGGCATATGTGCAAAGCATTACACCTGTTACAATAATTGCTGCTGTGGCATGTGCGAATAATGAAGAATGTTTCATGATGATTATTTTAGATTTAAAAGTACTTTGATTTTCAAAGTAGCAGATCAAAAAATTTTATTTTATATTCTTTATCATTTTTTCTAACGCATCTAAATGTAATTGAAAAGCTTTTTCCCCAGCTTTAGTTGCGGCATACGTTGTGTTAGTTTTTTTTCCGATAAAACCTTTCTGAATTTTTATATAACCACTTTCTTCAAGGGCTTTAATGTGGCTGGCGAGGTTACCATCAGTAACATTAATTAGTTGTTTCAAATCATTAAAATTAATTGTTGCATTTACCATCAGTGCACTCATAATGCCAAGACGAATTCGGCTGTCAAATGTTTTATTTAGATTCTCAATAGGGTTTTTCATTCCTGGTTAACTCCTCTCATATTTCATCCACATAAAAATGCCGTACCCAATATGCAATACACCAAAACCGGCAGCCCAAAAATAAATTCCATCGTTAATAAAAAGCAGATTAATCAAGCCCAATATTATTTCACCAAAACCAAGATACTGGGTTTCAGGCAAGGTGTATTTGCTGGCATTAACAACGCCAAGCCCATAAAATATTAAACAGCCCGGTGCAATAAAATCATAAATGTTAGTTTGAATCATAGCAAATAAAAAAATGCTACCAACCACCATGGGTATGCCAACATTGATCATTAATCTTTTTGCAGTTGTGCCCCAAACCGGAACATTGTCTTTCTTGCTTCGCCTGTAAGTAAAGAAAAATGCAGAAATTAATGCAGCTACAAAAGTTATAAGCGCGGTTTGCAGTAATTCATTTCTCAGAGGCGGAGCATCTATAATATTGGTTATGGCGGAAGATGATTGCCGTAAATCAGGAATTAAAAGATGATTTTCTCTAATCGCAGAACGTGCAAACCATGCACCAATTAAAGCGCAGATGCCTGCACAAATACCGCTTAACCCACTTAGGCTTATAAAACGGCTGCTGCGTTCCATCATCTGTTTTATATCATGCAGTTCATGCGAAAGTTTTTCTGCTTCATTCATTTAAAAGTACTTTGAAATACAAAGTAAACAATTAAATTACTATTATTCAAAAAAATTATTAAACAAAATTTATTGTAATACTTCGGTTAGTTTTTGCTCAAGCATTGGACCTCTTAAACTTTCAGCAATAATTTTCCCGTTTGGATCAATTAAAACATTAAAAGGAATGCCGTCAAATTTATAAGTAGAAACAGCAGAACTTTGCCACTGTTTAAGGTCACTTATCTGCGCCCATGAAAGATTATCATGATTAACTGCATCTATCCACGCTTGCTTATCTTCATCAAGCGAAACGCCAAGAATAGTAAAGTTTTTATTTTTAAACTTATTATATGCTGCAACAACATTTGGATTTTCTTGCCTGCATGGGCCACACCAGCTTGCCCAAAAATCAACCAATAAATATTTGCCTTTAAAATCGCTAATGCTTATTTCTTTTCCGTTTGCATCATTCATAGTTAAATCAGGCGCAGGTTGATTAAGCAAGGCAGTTGCTAAGCCATTATCCTGGCTTTGAGCTGCCTGCGTTAATTGACTTTTAAAAATAGCAAGGCCACTATGTTGCGGAAAACGTTGTGATGCATCCTGAACAAGTGTATACAAAACTTCAGGAGCAATTGCACCGCGTGCCTTATCAAGCGCAAAACAAATTGCAGCGGGGTTCTTAGAGGATTTGATAAATGATGTTAACACATTGCTTACATCTTTCAGCTGCTTAGTATAAATCATTTGCAATTTATTGATAGAAGCAGAATCCTGCGAGCCATTCTTATTTAATGCATCAAGCTGGTTATATGTAATAGAGAGTATTGAATCTTTGTGCCAGAAATCTTTTATGAACGTATATAATTGTTTTGTAGCATCAGAAGATTTTACGTCAGGAAAATGAAAGCCATTCGGATCAAAATTGATTTCAATATTTTTTGTATCATTAATTAAAATAACATCAGGGTTATTATTTAAACTCAATACATATAAGTTTTGTTGTGAATCAAGCCCGCTTAATTTGTAGTTGCCGTCTTTATCAATTTTTGAGGAATCAATTGTTTTAAAATCACCCGACTGATAAGGCAATTTTTGCAGCAGCAACGTGCCCGAAGTTACATTGGTTATCTTGCCAGTTACTGTAAAACGCCCTTCTTTATGCATGCATGATGAGAGGCCTGCAACCATTACAATCAAATAAAAAAAATGTTTCATTATATTAATTTAATTCTTCTTCGAGCAAAAGCGTTACAGCTTTGGGATCAGCTTTGCCTTTGCTTAATTTTTTTACTTCACCAACAAATAAACCCATTAAACCTTTTTT
>CAZZXW010000421.1:0-864 GCA_964658095.1 uncultured Parafilimonas sp.
CAGATGTGCCGTCCGGTCTTCTTCCAGCCTCTAATGGCACGCCGTCAACAACCACTAATGGCTCCTGGCTGGATGATAAAGATGATACACCGCGTATTCTTATCACACTTCCTGAACCCGGCTGTCCGCCATTGGAAGTTATTTGTACGCCGGGTACTTTACCGCTTATTAATTGTTCAGGTGTTGTAATTGTTCCTTTCTGAAAATCTTTCTGACCTACAGTTGCAATGGAGCCGGTTAAATCTTTTTTTCTTGTTGTTCCGTAACCTACAACCACTACGTCTGTAAGGTTTGATGAGTTTGGCATTAAAGCAACGGTAATATTTCCATCACTTATTGCTGTTTCTTTAGAGCTATAACCAACTGATGAAATAACCAAAGTGGTTGCCGTTGAAGGAGCATTAATAGTAAACGTTCCGTTTGCAGCGGTTTGCGTGCCGGCTTTAGTGCCTTTTACCAATACCGTTGCACCTGATAATGCTGCGCCGCTTGAATCGGTAACCCTTCCTGTTACTGACCTTGTTTGGGCTAAAGCAGAAATGCCAAAGCTGATTAAGAGTGATAAACTGGTAAACAGTTGTTTTAAGTTCATAAAACAATTAATTAAAACTTTAAAAAATTATATATAAAATCAAATGATAACGATGTTAAGGTGCAGCAAGTCAAATAATTTATTGCTGAAAAGAAAGCGTAAGTTTTAGTTGTACTTTCAGTACAATTATGAAAAATATAGCTTAAGCAATATTTCATATAACCAGGCAACTTAAACGTTAGAATAAGGAAGAAAACACAAATGTGTAATTACTACACTTCATAAACAAAAATTTCAAAAAATATTTGATAATTAAACAAGTTGAAACTTGG
>CAZZXW010000421.1:874-2680 GCA_964658095.1 uncultured Parafilimonas sp.
TTGCATTAAAATCAAAAATTTTTTAATCACACGCTGTTACATTTTGCTTCATTTTTGTGTTAGTTTAAACTCTTGATTATTTTTTAGCATTACATTGATGCATTAAAACACACTTCATGCATTTGCGAATACTTTACTTTCTTTCCATTTTTATTACAACGGCACTTTATTCATTTTCTCAGCAACTTCCTTTTCGTAAAAAAAACTTTGATAACGATTGGAAGTTTGCTTTTGGTAACGCTTCAAATCCTGCAAAAGATTTCAATTATAGTATAACGACAATCTTTTCCAAATCAGGAAACGCTCCGGGCACTGCAATTGATCAGAAACTTTATGACAGCGCATGGCGTAAATTAAATTTGCCCCACGATTGGGTGATTGAATTGCCATTTGCAAATTCAACAAGTGATGATGTTGAAAGCCACGGTTACAAACCTGTTGGCGGTTTATTTCCTGAAACAAGCATTGGCTGGTATCGCAAACATTTTTCAATTCCTTTAAGTGATAGCGGTCATCGTTTTCAAATTCAGTTTGATGGCATTTTTCGTGATGCGATGATTTGGGTAAATGGATTTTTTGTTGGCAATAACAAAAGCGGTTATATCGGTTGTGCTTATGACATCACTGACTTCATCAACTATCATGGTGATAATGTGATGACAGTGCGAGTTGATGCAACGCAATATGAAGGCTGGTTTTATGAAGGTGCAGGCATCTATCGCCATGTTTGGTTGAATGAATACAACAACACGCACATTGCAACAGATGGCGTTTTTGTTTTCAGTGATGTGAAAGGAAACAGCGCGACAGTCAGCGTTCAATCAATCATACAAAATCAAAACAGCACATCAAACAATTGTGTCATTTCATCTTATATAACAGACAGAGATGGAAATGTCATTGGTAAATCAACGCCGCAAACAACATCAATATTAAACAATGAAACAAAAACCATCACACAAAAAATTATTGTAACCAATCCTAAGCTTTGGAGTGTTGATGATCCTTATTTGTATCGCGCAATTGTTCTTGTAAAAAATAACAACAATATTATTGATAATGAAAAAATCCGCTTTGGTATTCGCACCATCAATGCTACAGACAGCGGTTTGTTTGTGAATGGAAAATATTTTAAGATTTATGGCATGTGTAATCACCAGGATGCTGCCGGTGTTGGTTCTGCGTTGCCCGATTATCTTCAATATTATCGTGTTAGAATGTTGAAACAAATGGGTGTGAATGCATACCGAACAAGTCACAATCCGCCAACACCTGAGTTATTAGATGCTTGCGATAGTTTAGGAATGTTGGTGCTGGATGAAAACCGTTTACTCAACAGCAGTGATGAATATATGAGTCAGTTTGAGCGCCTTATTAAACGCGACAGAAACCGTCCATCCGTTTTTATGTGGTCTATTGGCAATGAAGAATTTGCAATTGAAACAACAAGTTATGGTAAACGCATTGCAGAAACATTTGTCGCAAAACAAAAAGAATTTGATCCAACAAGAACATGCACATTCGCTAATGATGTTGGTAATGTTTTTACCGGTGTGAATGAAGTAATCCCTGTTCGCGGTTTTAATTATCGCGAAAAATTTGTGCAGGCTTATCACAAAGATCATCCGCTTCAACCATTGATGGGAAGCGAAATGGGCAGTACAGTTACAACGCGTGGCATATATGTAAAAGATACTGTTCACGCTTATGTGCCTGATGAAGACACAACGCATCCATACTGGAGCAGTACTGCAGAAAGTTGGTGGAAGCTGTGTGCCCCTTACAATTGGTATATGGGCGGTTTTG
>CAZZXW010000422.1:0-2668 GCA_964658095.1 uncultured Parafilimonas sp.
TGGAAAAAAACAGCGGCTCGTTAAAAATGAAGATACCATAATGTTACTCACTTTTATGGCCGGCTCAATAAACGAAACAGTAAAACATGCGCATTACGCCGGAAGAAAATTAAGTAAAGAGGTAATTGAACAAATGTTTCAAATGTGTTGGGATGGTTTAAAACGATAATTTTTTTCAAGTTTAAATGAATATATATTCAGTCATAATTATAGAGTATGAAATGGACTGCAGATAAGATAATTATAATTTGTACGGTAGTAACAGCAGCATTATTACAGTTGATAGATACGTCCATTGTAAATGTGGCGCTCAACAACATAATGGGTAACCTTGGCGCCTCGTTTGAAGATGCCGGCTGGATAATTACAGGTTATGCTATCTCCAATGTAATTATGATCACCTTATCCGGCTGGTTAAGTGCACGCTTTGGACGTAAAACATATTTTGCCGTATCCATCCTTGTGTTTACAGTATTCTCAATATTCTGCGGCATGTCAACCAATATATGGGAGCTGGTAATATTTCGTGTGTTACAGGGTATTGGCGGCGGCGGCTTATTATCAACAGCACAGGCAATCATCATTGAAACATTTCCCAAAGAAGAGTTAGGCATTGCCACCGCTATTTATGGTATGGGTGTTATTATTGGTCCTGCCATTGGCCCTACGCTGGGAGGTTATATTGTTGATAATGCCTCATGGCAATGGATCTTCTACATTAACATCCCTATTGGTATACTTGCAACTATATTAACCTTGTTATATGTGAAAGAACCCAAAGAAAAGATGCATGCCGCGAAGATGGACTGGCTTGCCCTTTCCATGCTTATAATTGCTATCGGCTTATTACAGATTGTGCTGGAAAAAGGCCAAAGCGAAGACTGGTTTCAAACAGCTTATATCACCTGGTTTACGGTTATAGCATGTATCACAGCCATCATTTTTACTTGGCGGGAGCTAGTGGTAAAAGACCCGATTGTAAATCTCCGGCTTTTTAAGAACCGTTCTTTCTCTACGGGTACCCTTTTTAATTTTGTGTTAGGCTTTGGCTTGTACGGCACTACGCTTATCATCCCTGTTATGTGCCAGAATTTATTAGGCTTTACTGCCATGCAAACAGGTTTATTATTATTTCCCGGTAGCATCGCTACAGCCATAGCAATGCCTGTTGTTGGTTCACTACTTAAAAAAAGGTATGTGCACCCGGCTATATATGCAGGCATTGGGCTGGTGTTGTTTTTTCTTTTTTCTTATATGATGAGCTGGTTCAATACACAGGTAGGCAGCAGTGATTTTTTCTGGCCATTAATTATACGCGGTTTGGCAATGGGTTTAATTTTTATACCGCTTACAACCATCTCGCTGGCCAATCTTGAAGGCAGGGAAATTCCGCAGGGCACCGCTTTAAGCAATATGGTAAGACAATTGGGTGGCTCCATTGGCATAGCATTAATAACTACGTTCATTACAAGGCAAACCTACATGCACTACTCTTACCTTACTGAAAACCTAACATTAGGTGATCCTTTAACACAACAGCGATTGTCTTTATTAACTAATGGAATGATGAGCAAAGGCCTGGACCAGGCGTCTGCAGCAAAAGCCGCACAAGGTATCCTTTCAAGGCAGGTAAGTGGCCAGGCAAGTTTTCTTACTTACAAAGACATGTTTATTTATTTAGGATTTTTCTTTTTGTTACTGGTGCCTGCTTTAGTGTTGTTCAGAAGTAAAAAGAAAGCTGCCGGTCAGCATGAGCATGAAATTGAATTTGCAGTAGAATAGCTTAGCACTAAAAGAAGATAGGCGTTTTTAAACCAGGGATGTTATTTAAGTAACATAGACGAAACCACGATCATGCACGGGTGCATTATTAAACAGTAAATTTGTTATAGATGGCACGTATTAAAGTTGACCTGCACGATGTATATAATAACAGCGCTGCAATTGATAAAGCACTGCAGCAGGCTTTTAATGATGCCGTAGAAAAGAAGATACGTGAAGTAGAAATTATACCTGGTAAAGGAAGCGGGCAATTACGCAAAAAAGTAGAACGCTTCTTACAGCAGCCGCACATCAAACCATTATATCAACGCATTGAAAATGACAGTAAAAACTTTGGAAGGCTGTTTGTGTACTTTAAGTTTTAGATCATTAGTTTATAATTAAAGCATTATCTTCTTTCCTGTTTTGCAGCTTTCATAAACAGCATCCACGATCTTTAGATCTTTAACGGCTTCTTCGCCATCAACAGCTACAACTGGTTTTTCAGCATTCAATATTATTCCTGCCATTGCATCCATTTGCACTGTTTGATGTGTTACAACAGGTGCATTGATCACTCCTTTATTAGTTTTACCTTCTATCGGTCCGTAGTTTGTGGCGGGCATCAGTTCAGCAAAACCATTACTGCCGTTTAAGAAAAAGCGGTCAAGATTGTTCATGCTGTAAGTAGATAAACAGGAAGCAACGGCGCCACCCGGAAAACCAAGCTGAAATTGTATGGTTTCATCAACGCCTTCTTTAAATTTCTGCGGATCATTTTTAGTTTCTTCTGCCATCACCCAAACAGGATCTTCGCCAATCATATAACGAGCACCATTGATAGAATAAATACCAATATCCATTAAAGAACCACCGCCGGCAAGCGCTTTGTTTAGGCGCCATTGGT
>CAZZXW010000423.1:0-2660 GCA_964658095.1 uncultured Parafilimonas sp.
CTAAATCGATGAACTGTTTTGCGTCATCTAAATTTTTCTTCCGTTCATCAGCATCTTTATGATGCAATTCTGCGGACGAACCAAGGTCAACAACTTTTAAATTCTTGCTTTTCAATAACTGCAAGGATGCTTTTATCTTATCGTCATTACTAAATACATCGCACTTTGTAAGATCAAGTTCTTTTTGAATGCCACGAAATTCAATGCCATCATAATTATTTTCTGCCGCAAATTGCACAATCTTATCAAAGCTCCAGTCAGGGCAACCTAATGTTGAAAAAGATAGCAGCGGTCGATATTTTTTATTATCAAATGACGACGATAATAAAACAAACGGAACTAATGAAGTAACGCCTTTAATAAAATTTCTTCTTGAAAAATTCATACATAAAATTATGCGAAGGCTATCAATTTATAAACATTCCTTTCAATCAAATTGTATTATCGCCATTTATCATTACAAGCAAAATCTAATCATTAGTGATTGTATTTTAGCGCTGTATTTAAGTTTAAATTCCAGTAACATTCTGGGGTTCATATCGTTCAACAAAAATTTGCATGAAGAACAACACTACATTAACTATCTTTTTTCTGCTGATGTATTGTTGTTGCTTTTCACAAAATGGTGCGCATAAAATACTTCCTGCTAAACGCACAACCGGCATTATAAAAATTGATGGCATACTCAATGAACCGGCATGGAGAGATGCGGCTGTAATGACTGACTTAATTGCCTTCCGCCCGGTGGTTGGTGCACATGAAGATTACGCCGACAAGACTGATGCTTATTTGATGTATAATGATGAAGGTATTTATTTTGGTGGCTTTTGTCATGAAAGAACAAAAGATAGTATCGCAACGCAATTGTTAGGTCGTGATAGTTTTAGTACGAGCGATTATATTGGGATCATCTTCGATACATACAATGATAAACTCAACGGTTTCGAATATTTTGTTACTGCTTTAAATGAACAATGGGATGCCAAAATGGATCCGCCAACGCCCAACGCAAACAGTGAAGATTTTACTTGGAACGCAGTTTGGGAAAGCGGTACAAAAATTACAGACAGCGGCTGGAGCTTTGAAGTATTTATACCTTTTTCTGCAATACGTTTCGGCAAAAAAGATGTGCAGGATTGGGGTTTTAATATAACGCGACGAAGGCGTAAAACGGAACAACAATATACATGGAATCCTGTTGATCCGAATGTGAACGGCTTTCTTACACAAGAAGCAATATGGCAAGGCATTTCTAATGTGAAACCGCCTTTGCGTTTACAGTTTTCTCCTTATTTTTCTTTTTATGAAAACCATTATCCATATAACCAGCCGGGTTTAAAAGATTGGACAACACAAATAAACGGAGGCATGGATGTTAAGTATGGCATTAACCAGGCGTTTACTTTAGATGCCACTTTGATACCTGATTTCGGGCAGGTGCAAAGCGATAACCAGGTGCTTAATCTTACACCTTTTGAAGTAAAGTATAATGAATACCGGCCTTTCTTTACAGAAGGTACAGAACTGTTTGGCAAAGGTAATTTGTTTTATTCCAGAAGAATAGGTGGCGAGCCAATTCATATGAATGATGTGTATAGCGATACAACCAATAAAGAAGTTGTTTTGGAAAATCCAACAGAATCAAAAATTGTAAATGCTGTAAAAATTTCTGGCAGAACACAAAGCGGTTTGGGCATTGGTATTTTAAATGCTGTTACTACAGCAGAATATGCTACGCTTCAAAACACATCAAATAGAGATGAGCGAAAAATTGAAACAACGCCGCTTACAAATTATAACATGATTGTGTTAGATCAAACATTAAAACACAATTCAAGTGTTTCTTTTGTAAACACTGATGTACTACGTTCAGGCAGCGATTATGATGCGAATGTTAGCGCAGGTTTGTTTGAATTGTATGATAAGAAAAACACGTATGATCTTGGCGGCAAATTCGCAGTCAGCAACCTTATTAATTATTTGCCGGATCATAAAACACAAACAGGACTTGATAACGAACTGCATCTTAATAAAACAAGCGGTCATTTTTTATTCACCTTTCAAGGTGAACGTGTAGATGATAAATTCAACAGTAACGATATGGGTTATTTTACCAACAACAATTACTTTAATCAATATACTTACTTAGGTTATAACTGGACAGATCCAAAAGGCTGGTACAACAGGATAAATCTTAATTTCAATAACACTTTAAGTTATCTGTCTTCTAAAATTCCTGGCATTACACAAGCATATCAATATGATAAGATTAATGTAAATGCGAATGCACAAACAAAAGCTTTGAGTTATGTATCTGTGTTTGCAGGATATGATTTTAAGCAAAATGATTTTTATGAACCGCGTACTTATGGCTGGTTTTTTAAACGCGGTGCGATAACAGATTTAGAAGCTTCTTTTCAAAGTAATCAAAGCAAAAAATATAATTACATTATACAATTAGCCACTTATACCGGCATGCATTTTTATAACTATTTTAAAGCTGATGTTTTCTTATTACACAGCATGCGTTTCAGTAATAATTTTTCGCTTTCACAAAGCGTTGAAATTACGCCGGCTCACAATGATGTTGGTTATACTTTTATAAGCGGAAACACTGCTATAAATTTTGCAAAACGTAACGTAACTACAATTGAACATAT
>CAZZXW010000424.1:0-2632 GCA_964658095.1 uncultured Parafilimonas sp.
CTTTTGCAAAAGAGCCATTATAATTTCCGGAGTAATAATCTTTTAAAAAGCGGCGATGTTCGTACGCATTAAAACCTGCATTGCGGATCATTTCATCAGTATAACCCAAACCAATATCATCGTGGCATCGTGTATAAGTTATCCATGAAGTGCCGTAAGGCTTTTCAAGCAGCTCATTTTGCGCAGCTAGCATAACTCTTGTATCACTTGTTGCAAGCATGTCCCATTGCAAAGCCATTTGGGTGGCGTTATAAGCAAAGTCACATTCTTTTGCTGTTGCTAAACCGGTTCCAAAATATTGCATGATATCATGCGGTGCAACAATAGCTTCACCAAGCAAAGCCATGCCGGGTGTTGCAACGTTTACGCATTGTTTTATAAGCTGCAAAATAGTATGTGCCTTTGTCAGATTTTGTGAAGTGGTGCCCAATTGTTTCCAGATAAATGCAGGTGCATCTATGCGTAAAATATCAACACCCAAGTTTGCATAAAAGAAAATGTTATCCAGCATTTCAACAAACACTTCAGGATTACTATAATTTAAATCCCACTGATAATTATGAAACACTGTCATCACCCATTTCTTACATTCTTCTACGTAGGTAAAATTGCCGGGCGATGATTCAGGAAAAATTTCAGGTAATGTTTGTTCATAGGCATCAGGCATGTTACGGTCATCGTACATGTAAAAAAAATCCTGGTATTTTGTTTCACCCTGTTTTGCTTTTTTTGCCCATTTATGATGGTGCGAAGTATGATTTAAAACGATATCAATCATTAAAAACATATCTTCTTTATTCATCTTTTTCTCAAGTAATTTTAAATCATCAAGCGTTCCGAAACGTTCATCCATTTTCCTGAAATCTGATACTGCATAACCGCCATCGCTTTCACCTTGGGGGCTTTCAAACAAGGGCATTAAGTGCAGTAGATTTATACCAAGGTTTTTAAAATAATCAAGCTTATCAGTTAAGTTATTTATGGTACCACAAAAGCGGTCAACATATAAACTCATTCCAACAAGTTCATTGCTTAAAAACCAAAAGCCCTGCTTTAATTTTTTTTTATCCTTCTTTTTAAAAAGATCGCTTCTTTTTTTGTATGAAGTGATGATGGTTTGCAACAGTTCATTAAACATTGCATCACAATGCGGATGTTGAGCATATAACTCAAAGTATAAAGCATGAATAGCAGCAGTATTGGCTATAAAACGTGTATAAAATAAATTGTCTTTATCACTGAAATCTACCTTGCTTTTTTGAATTAAGTTATTTATGTGTTGATGAAGATTGAAGTTGTACACGTTTTATTTATCTATTATTTGTAATAAAGCAATACATATTATTAACTAAAAATCTCGCTGCTTAAATGCTTAAACGCTTCCATGGCGCCCATATATTCGCAGGTTCTTGCGCCGGCTTTATTTGCATTTAAAATAATGTTTTTCCAGTTTTCAAACGATATATTATTTAGGTTTTCCTGCAGGTTGCTTAACTGGTATAACACAGCACCTACAAATGCATCGCCTGCACCTGTTGTATCTACAACATTAACGTGAATGCTGGGAATAATTACCGTTTCGCCATTTATGGCAAGCATCGTTCCCTCTTTGCCTAATGTGATGGCAAAAATTGCATTGGTTTTTTTAAGCAGGATTTGAACGGCATCATTTAAAGTTGTTGCACCTGTAATTAATATCGCTTCTTCATCACTTACTTTAAAAAAACTACAGCTTTCTAAAAAATTCCACGACTGATCAATAAATGTTTGAACATTATTTTTAAATAAAAGATGCCGGTAATTTGGATCGAAACTGATGAATAAATTCTTCTGCAATGCCCGCTGCAACATGCCTTGATAAGCTGCCTGCAAAGGCCCGGGTAAAAAGCCGGTTGCTGATCCAAAATGAATAATTGAAAATTCATTTAAATCAATGGCTTCTGTTTCTGCACGGCTTAATTCACCATCGGCACCACGGTTGAAAATAAAATCACGTTCACCATCTCCCATCAAAGAAACAAAGGCAAACGTTGTAAAAAAATTACTATCCTGCAACATCCATTTTGTAGACACACCAAAGCTTTGCATTACTTTAATTAAGTGTTTGCCAAAAGGATCATTACCAACTTTTGCAGCAAGCTCAACTCTGCCGCCAAGTGCTGCGATGGCTGCGGCTACATTGGTTGGAGCGCCGCCTGCCTTCTTTAAGAAATTATTACCAGCCGATAGCGTTGATCCCTTATCAGTACAAATCATATCTATCAAAGCTTCACCAATGCAAAGAATTTTACTTTCAAAGTTTGAAGGATTATCATCCAATTCAATATCAAGTTCGGTAAGATTATCTGTCGCCATCGTTGTGTTGCTATAATAAAAAGTGAGAAATTGTTTTTGACGGAATGCTAAGATCTTTATTGATTACATCTACTGTACAACAAGCGTTTAATTTTTCATCACCTTAAAAGTATTATGCCTATTGGTTGAATTAATAACAATAATAAAAAGATTATCGGCAAACTGCACCACCGGTATTTTTAATGGTTCATTTGAGAAGAAATTATGCTTTACATGATAGAGAATTTTACCACTTATGTTGGTTACACTTACCTGTGCATTATCAACATTATCTGAT
>CAZZXW010000425.1:0-2604 GCA_964658095.1 uncultured Parafilimonas sp.
GAACGACCCTTTTAAAGCACAAAATGAAAACAGCAATGAAAATATTTATGTTGTTCCTTTCGATGCAACCAATGCACAGGGTTTTAATTTTACAGAACAGGATATACATGAAGATATAACCGCCGCCAAATATGGCACAGACTATGGTTGGCGTAAAATAAGTACCCAGGAATCTTTTTTTGATTTATATGCAAAGAATGATTTGCGCATTAATCAATGGGTAGTTGGCCCGCAAACTTATGTAGATGGCAACGGAGATACGCAGCCTATATATGATTATGAAGGTAATGAAATGAATATAACGCCGACAATTGGTGATTTACTTAATGCTGGTGATGATGAAGGTGTAATGAATGTGAAATATGAAATTGAAAACGGTCTGCAATATGGTTCAAACGGTGAAGTGAATATGAATAATGATATGGTCGTTTTCAGATACGCAGATATTTTAATGATGAAGGCAGAATGCGAAATGCGATTGAATGGTGGAACTGCAACACAGGATGCAGTTGATCTTGTTAACCAGGTAAGACAAAGAAACTTTTCTGCAGAAGATTATATCAAAGCAAAATACACACCGGCTACTTTAACAATGGATGAACTATTAAATGAGCGTGCCCGTGAGTTTTCATATGAAATGTTGCGTCGTGAGGATTTAATTCGCTTTGGAAAATTTGAAGATGCGTGGTGGGAAAAGCCTGCTGATGGTGATAAGCACCATGAAATATTTCCAATACCGCAAATAGTGCTTACTGGTAATCCTGCACTCAAACAAAATCCCGGCTATTAAACAAATGATGATTAATAATTAATAACGAAAATAACAATGGTCAAGCTTTCATCTATAAAACTTATTTCAGCATTAATAATAACAGCGCTTGTTTGGGTAGCTTGTAATAGTAATAAAAATAATGAAACAGATTACAGCGGATGGAAGATGGCAACAGGCAATTCAAACGGTAATAAATATTCATCTTTAACGCAAATTGATACAAGCAATGTAGCACAACTAAAAGTTGCCTGGGAATTTCATACAAAAGATGATGATACAGCAGCGCATTCACAAATACAATGCAACCCGATCATTGTTGATGGTGTAATGTATTTTACTTCACCCATGTTAAAAGTGTTTGCAGTTGATGCCGCAACAGGTCAGCAGAAATGGATGTTTTCGCCGTATGATACCATTACAGAAAACAGGCTTGGCCATTTTAATTTAAACAATAACCGCGGCGTAACTTATTGGAGTGATGGCAAAGATGATAAGCGTATTTTTTATGCCGCCGGTCAATATTTAATTTGCCTGGATGCTAATACCGGCAAGCTTATAACAAGCTTTGGCAGCAATGGTAAAGTTGATTTACATGATGGACTTGAAATGGATGGTGTAAAAGATTTGTTTGTAACTGAAACATCTCCGCCATCTGTTTATAAAGATTTAATCCTTGCAGGTACACGTGTTAGCGAAGGCATGGATGCAGCGCCCGGAGATGTGCGTGCATACAATGCAAAAACAGGAAAAATTGCATGGCAGTTTCATACAATACCACATCCTGGCGAAGCTGGTTATGAAACATGGGAAGATAAGAACGCTTATAAATATACAGGCGGCGCAAACAACTGGATGGGCATGACGATCGATCAACAGCGTGGCATTGCATATATACCTATTGGCTCGGCTTCAATGGATTTTTATGGTGGAAAAAGACGTGGCTCCGATTTGTTTGCAGATTGCATGTTGGCACTTGATGCAGCAACAGGTAAACAGAAATGGCATTTTCAGTTTTTGCATCACGATACATGGGATTATGATCCTTCTTCTGCGCCGGTTTTATTAACCGTTAATCATGATGGTAAAAAGATTGATGCTGTAGCGCAAACAACCAAAACTGGTTTTGTTTTTTTATTTGATCGTGATAATGGCAACCCATTGTTCCCGGTTAAAGAAACACCGATGGATACAGTTACAGACCTGGTTGGTGAAAAGATTTGGCCAACTCAACCTATCCCTCAAAAACCAGCGCCGTTTGTAAGGCAGGTGTTAACGCAGAAAGATGTAAATCCATATCTATCCAAACCTGAATATGATTCAGTTGTAAAGTTGTTAGGCACTGTTCATACAGGCAGAATGTTTACACCGCAATCAAAAGAAGGTACAATCATTTTTCCGGGTTTTGATGGTGGTGCTGAATATGGTGGCCCGGCTGTTGACCCTGAAACCGGAGTTTTATATACCAACGATAACCAGATGGCATGGATACTTCAGATGTTTGATATAAATCCGGCGGAGCATCAGGAAACATTTGCACAGGCTGGTCCGCGTTTATATAAAGCAACATGCATGGGTTGTCATGGGCCGGATAGAAAGGGTGGCGGCAACTATCCGTCCATTGTTGACATCAATAAAAAATTAAATAAAGATCAGTTCATTAGTTTTATTAATGAAGGAAGAAGAATGATGCCTGCCTTTCAGTATCTGCCTGAAATGGATAAGGAAGCTATTGCATCTTTTGTATTGAATATACAAGCAGAGCAAAGCAGGAAATACACTTCTAAATTAACAGCAATAGATTCATTCAGAATATTGCCATACGAAATTTCAGG